>RFJD01000380.1 GCA_003695015.1 Verrucomicrobiota bacterium
TACCGCGCCCGCCGCTCCCGAAACGCCGCCAGATCCCGCCGCCAAAGGGCCTTGATCTCCGCCGGAGTGCGGTTTTCCCGGATGGCCGCCAACGCCGGCTCGTAACGGAGGAGCTTGTCGAACCGCTCCAGCCCGAAATCCTCCGGGTAAAGCCGGTGCAGGATCGTGGCGATGGCCAGTCCCGCCCCGAGCACGTCGGCATGGTCGCGGTCCAAAACCATGATCCGCACCCCGCCGCATTCCTTCCCGGCAAACACGCTGGCCCGCGGGGTGAACCGGGTCGGGATGAACGCCAGCCCTTCCAAGTCCATCCGGTTCAACTCCGCCGCCAGCCGGACGTCGTCGATGTAGGGCGCCCCCACCACCTCGAACGGTGTGTCGGTGCCCCGCCCGACCGAAAGTCGCGTGGTCTCCAGCAGCCCGATGCCCGGGTAGAGAATCGCCTCGGTCAGACTCCGCATGTTCGGCGACGGGTTCACCCACGGCAGCGAGGTTTGATCGAACCACAGCTCCCGTCGCCAACCTCGGATCGGGATCACCTGCAGATCGACCTTCCAGCCGCGTTCGGCCGCAAACATCCGCGCCAGTTCACCGACCGTCATTCCGTGCCGGACCGGCAGGGCGTGAAACGCCGTGAACATCGGATCGCCTTGGTAAACCGGCCCTTCCACCGCGACGCCGGTGATCGGGTTGACCCGGTCCAGGACGAAGAACTTCAGCCCGGCGCGGGCGGCGGCTTCAAGGCACAGGCCCATCGTCGAGATGTAGGTGTAAAAGCGGGTGCCGATGTCCTGGATGTCGAACACCAGGGCATCCAAGCCGCGCAATTCCTCCGGCTTGGGCTGGCGGGTGTCGTCGTAAAGGCTGTACACCGGCAGGCCGGTCCGTTCGTCCACGCCGTCCGCCACATGGGCGTCCACCTCGCCCCGGATGCCGTGTTCCGGGCTGAACAGCGCCACCAGGGTCACGTTGGTGGCCGCATGAAGAAGGTCGATGGTTGGACGCCGCCGCCGGTCCACGCCCGTGTGGTTCGTGATCAGGCCGACCCGCAGGCCCTTCAGCGGGGCGAAGTTCTCCTCGACCAGAACGTCGATGCCGTTGCGGACCTCGACGGTTTCCCGGCTGGGCGCCGCTTCCGGTTTGGCCGCCGCCGGCAGCGGTTCCAACGCGCCCGGGACGTGGTGGAAGTTGAACCCGCGGATGGCCTTGGCCGCCAACGTGCCCACCCGACGCCGCAGGCCGATGACGTTGCCCTTGCCGTCCGGGTGGTTGCGGTTGGTCAGCAGGATCACGAACGTCCGCGAAAAGGGATCGATCCAAATCGAGCAGCCGGTCCAGCCGGTGTGCCCGTAGCCGCCGATGGGGAAGATGTCGCCCCGCTGGCCGGCGTACGGGGAATCGATGTCCCAGCCCAAGCCGCGCCGTTGCGGGATGTTCGGCGGCGTCTGGACACGGGTCATCATCCTCACCGTCTCCGGCCGGAACACCCGGACCTCCCCCAGCCGCCCTTCGTTGAGCATCATCCGGGCGAACCGCGCCAGATCCTCCGCGCAGGAGAACAACCCCGCATGCCCCGCCACGCCACCCATCCGGCGCGCCCGGGGATCGTGCACCACGCCGCGCAAAGGCTTTCCGTTTTCGATCGAGGTGGGGGCGATCTTCGGACGCCATGCGGCCGGCGGGTTGAAGGCGGTGTGGTTCATCCCCAGCGGGCGGAACAGGCGTTCCTCGGCGAATTGGTCCAACGGCCGGCCGCTGAGGCGGCGGACGATTTCGCCCAAGACGATCGGCCCGGTGTCGCTGTAGATGAATCGCTCGTCCGGCCCCGCCCATGGCCGTTCCTCACAAGCCAGCCGCAACGCCGCCTCCGTCCCCGACCACTCCGGACTCAGACTGATGTCCGGCCGCAGCCCCGAGGTGTGCGTCAGCAACTGCCGGATCGTGATCTTCTCCTTCCCGCGCTTGCCGAACTCCGGCAGGTACCGGACGACCGGCGCGTTCAAATCCAGTTTGCCCTCCTCCACCAGCCGCATCACCGCCGGCGTCAGGGCGACGACCTTCGTCAGGGACGCCAGATCGAAGATCGTGTCCTCGGTCATCGGCTCCCTGGCCGGCACGAGGGCCCGGTGGCCGTACGCCTTCCGGTACACCGCTCCCTCCCGTTCGAGCCACAGCACCGCGCCCGGGCACTGGCCCTCCTGGATGGCTTCGAGAATGGTCTGGTCGATCTGGCGCAACACGTCCTCAAAAAAGGCGTTTCCCCCCGCCAAAGGCGTCGGGCGCGAAACCGGCGTCCCCGGCGCGCACCCGGAGACTAGGACGGCCACCAAGCCCGCCACAACGGCAAGACCGGCCACCATGGGCGACAATTGGATCCTCGGACGACGCATGCCCACCGCCCTAGCACAGCCCCTCGACCGCACCAAGCCTGAACCGTCGCCAACGGACCATTCTGCTGCCAGCCCCCAGCCTGCAGAAGCAGCTCGGTGCCGCACCCTCCAATCGGTCCGTGCCTTGGGTTGCAGGGTTCCAGCCGGTCGATCTCCTGTGGTGCAGGCTTCCACCCGGCCGGCTGCCAATTCCTTGGACCGCTGGCTTCCAGCCGGCCAGCTGTCGGGGGACCGCCACAGGCAGGCGGCCTCCCTGCACCACCCCCCAGGCCGCCAGGATGCCGGCGCTCCAGATGCGAGGCCGGCACGATGGCCACGCCGCATCCCCGGCCCGCGCCACCCCTTCCACCGTCCACCCCTTCAACCAATCACTCTTCAACCGATCACGCTCCAACCTTCAACTTCCTCCCCAACCCACCCACCCCAGACACTGCGCTCCCCGCCGTTTTTTTCTTTCGCCATGCCATGGCGGCCGCTTTGCTAACGGCTTGCGATGAGCGTGACCGCGCCAGCCAAGAGTGTCGTCGCCCGGCACGTGAACGCCCTGCCCCGATCCGGCATCCGCGAGTTCTTCGATCTCGTGCAGGGCATGCCTCACGTGATCTCCCTGGGCGTGGGCGAACCGGATTTCGTCACCCCGTGGCACATCCGGGAGGCGGCGATCTACGCCCTCGAACGCGGCCGGACCAGCTACACCTCGAACTTCGGCCTCCTCCGCCTCCGCGAGGAAATCGCCCGCTACGTGGCCGGGCGATTCGGCCCAACCTACGACCCCGCCAGCGAAATCCTCGTCACCGTCGGGGTCAGCGAGGCCCTCGACCTGGCCCTGCGGGCGTTGATCGACCCCGGCGACGAGGTCATCTACCACGAGCCCTGCTACGTCAGCTACATGCCCGGCATTGTCCTGGCGCACGGGGTCGCCAAACCCGTCGCCTGCCGTCCGGAAGACGGTTTTGCCGTGCGCGCCGCGGCCATCGAGGCCGCCATTACGCCCCGCACCAAGGCGCTGTTGCTCAACTTCCCCACCAACCCCACCGGCGGCACCATGGCCCGCGAGGAACTCGAAGCCATCGCCGCCCTCGCCGTCCGGCACGACTTGGTGGTCATCACCGACGAGATCTACTCGGAACTCACCTACGAGGGCGAACACACCAGCATCGTCGCCTTCCCGGGCATGCGGGAGCGCACCATCTTCCTCCACGGCTTCTCGAAGGCGTACGCCATGACCGGCTTCCGCATCGCCTACGCCTGCGGGCCGGTCGAGCTGATCGAGGCGATGATGAAAATCCATCAGTATTCGATGCTCTGCGCCAGCATCATCAGCCAGGAAGCCGCCATCGAGGCTCTGCGCAACGGCGACGAAGCCGCCCGCGAAATGCGCGAGGCCTACCGGCTCCGACGCAACTTCATGGTGCGCGCCTTCAACGAGATGGGCCTGACCTGCCATCTCCCCCGCGGGGCCTTCTACGCCTTCCCCTGCGTGCGTTCGACCGGCCTCAGCGCGAAGGAATTCGCCGTGCGGCTCCTCAAGGAACAATCGGTGGCCGTCGTGCCGGGCGACGCCTTCGGTCCCTCCGGCGAGGGGTTCGTCCGCTGCTGCTACGCCACCGCCCTGCCCA
>RFJD01000381.1 GCA_003695015.1 Verrucomicrobiota bacterium
CCCCATTTTTTTGTGCTCTGACACCCCCTGCCCTTTCGCCGAATCCGGGCTTGGCCCTGCCTTGCCGCTCGAGGTTGGGACGCAACCGGCGCCTTCCGGCCGTCGCGCTTCAGCCCAGTTCCCAGCCGGGCCGGTATTTCCGGCGCAGGAAACGGTCCGCGCCGGCGGGCCGCACCACGCGCACGGCCGCCGGATCGAACTCCACCCGGGCCCGCGCACGCAACGCCACCGTCCCGAGGTTGACCGTGTCGCTGACGGGGCCGGCATTCAGGAACGACCCCGGCGAAGGGGGGCCGCCTTGGAACGCCTCCAGCCAATGGTTGCCGCTGCGACTCCACTCGGCCGTCACCGACGGATCGACCTCGCTTTCCGCCTCGGTCAGGGGCCGGTTGCCTTCCGTCGTGTAGAGGCGGGGGTTTTCTCCGTGGAAACCCGCCAGCACGGCGCCCTTGTCGCCGAGGAACAGAATGCCTTCGCGGCCCATGGGGGCGCCCTGCGCCTCCATGAAGTCGGGGTAACGGGGACGCATGCCTCCGTCGTACCAGAACAACTCCGGCCGCGGGCCTTCGGGACCGTCGGGAAACCCGAACCGCATGGTGCAGGCCGCCGGGTACGACCAGTCGTTCTGGATCGGCCGGCTGACCTGATCGTGGATGGCACAGGCATGACTGGCCAGGGCCTCGGCCCGGACCGGGGAGGGCAGTTCCAAGTAACGAAACACGGGCCACAGGCTGTAGATGCCCATGTCCGCCATCGAACCGCCGCCGAACTCGTACCAGCCCCGAAACACCGTGTGGGTGTAGTGGGGATGATACGGCCGCGGCAGGGACGGCCCCAGCCAGAGGTCCCATTCGAATCCCGGGGGAATCGGCGGCCGGTCGGTGGGGATCTCAGGGTATTGCGGCCAGACGGGCCGGTTGGTCCAGTTGTGGATTTCGCGGAGCCGGCCGAGGAGTCCCCGGCGAAGCAGCCAGGCGAGCCGGGCATTGCCGGTGGCACTGCCGTGGGCCAGCAGGTGGGTTTGCTTGCCGGAGCGGCGGGTGGACTCGAGGACCAGACGCGCCTCGTGGAGGCGGTTGGCCACCGGCTTGTGCATCAGCACATGCAGACCGCGCCGCAAAGCCGCGATGGCGATGGTCGCGTGCAGGTGGTCCGGGGTCATGACCTTCACGGCATCGAGGTCCTTCTCCTTCTCCAGCAGCTCGCGAAAATCGGCGTAAGTGCGCACTCCGGAGGAGCGTTTCCTGCCCCGTTCCCTGGCGTAGTAGGTCTCGACGATCTCGCGCCCCACCTCCCGGCCGCCGGGAATGCCGCCACGCCCGCGCCGCCAATTCGGATTTTGGAGGTAGGACCGGATCAGGTTCATGATGCCGTCGCGGCTCCAGCCGATGTAGTCGTGGCTGTCCCGGTTGGGATCGCAGATGGCCACGATTTCGATGCGTGGTTCCCGGAGCAAACCACCCAATTCGCGGATGCTCTGGGTGCCCATGCCGATGTGGGCCAACACCAGCCGCTCGCTCGGGGGCACCTGGCCGGCGCCGCCCAGCACGGCCCGGGGAACCAGCGTCACGGCGCCCGCCACGGCGGCGCTCGTGCCGAGGAACCGACGACGATGCAAGGTGGGTTTCATGGCGGCCGGGATAGCATGGCGGCCCGTTCGCGACGAGCCCGAAATGGATCCGCTTTCGGCCGGCGAGGTCCGGGCGATCCGCCGTTTTGGGCTGACATCCGCCGCCCGATCCCGTTGACTCTGGCCCGGCGGGAACCTCCCGGCCGACCGGCAAGCCATGCCCAAGCGCACTGACATCCATTCGGTCCTGATCATCGGCGCCGGCCCGATCGTCATCGGGCAGGCCTGCGAGTTCGACTACTCCGGCACCCAAGCCTGCAAAGCCCTCAAGGAAGAGGGCTACCGGGTCGTCCTGATCAACTCCAACCCGGCCACGATCATGACCGATCCGGAGTTCGCCGACCGCACCTACCTCGAGCCCATCACGCCCCCGGTGGTGGCAAAGGTCATCGAGCGCGAACTGGAGGAAATGGCCCGCCAAAAAGCCCAGGGCAAGCTGGTGCTGTTGCCCACCCTCGGCGGCCAGACGGCCCTCAACACCGCGATGGCCCTGCACCGTTCAGGGGCGCTGGAACGTCTGGGCGTCGAAATGATCGGCGCCAAGCCCAAGGCCATCGAACGCGGCGAGGACCGGCTGAAGTTCAAGGAACTGATGCTCTCGGTCGGCTTGGATGTCCCCATCAGCGGCATCGCCCACACCATGGACGAAGCCCGGCAGGTGGCGGACCGCATCGGCCGGTTTCCCCTCATCATCCGGCCCGCCTACACCCTCGGCGGCACCGGCGGCGGGACCGCCTATAACCGCGATGAGTTCGAGGAGCTGGCCCGGCGCGGCTTGGACCTTTCCCCGGTCAACGAAATCCTCATCGAGGAATCGCTGCTGGGGTGGAAGGAGTTCGAGATGGAGGTCATGCGCGACCACAAGGACAACTGCGTGGTCATCTGCTCGATCGAGAACTTCGACCCCATGGGCATCCATACCGGCGACTCGATCACCGTGGCTCCCGCCCAAACGCTCACCGACAAGGAGTACCAAATCATGCGCGACGCCAGCTTCACCGTGATCCGGGCGGTGGGCGTCGAAACCGGCGGCTCGAACATCCAGTTCGCCGTCAACCCGGAGAACGGCCGGATGGTGGTCATCGAGATGAACCCGCGGGTCAGCCGCAGCTCGGCCCTGGCCTCGAAGGCCACCGGGTTCCCCATCGCCAAGATCGCCGCCAAGCTGGCGGTCGGTTACACGCTCGACGAGATCCCCAACGACATCACCCGCGAAACCCCGGCCAGCTTCGAGCCGACCATCGACTACGTCGTCACCAAGATCCCGCGGTTCGCCTTCGAGAAGTTCACCCAGGCCGACCCCACGCTGACGACCCAGATGAAGAGCGTGGGCGAGGCGATGGCCATCGGCCGGACCTTCAAGGAGAGCCTGCAAAAGTGCCTGCGGTCGATGGAAATCGGGCGATTCGGCCTGGGCGCCGACGGCCGCGTGATCTGGGAAAACGGGGAACCCATCCCTGACCGGGGCGAGGTTCCCCCGGAACTGATCCGCCGCAGGCTGGCGATCCCCAACGCCGATCGCGTGTTCTACATCCGGCATGCCCTGCGACAAGGCATCAGCGTCGAGGAAATCCACGAGCTGACCAAGATCGACCCTTGGTTCCTCGCCCAGATCAAGGAAATCGTCGATCTGGAGGAAGAGCTGGCAGCGGC
>RFJD01000382.1 GCA_003695015.1 Verrucomicrobiota bacterium
CAGCCGCCATTTCCGCTTGTACGAGACGCTGCGGGATGCGGTGACGCTGCCCCAGCAACTCAAGGCCCACGGCTACTTCACGACCGGTCTGGGCAAGATCTTCCACACCGCCCGCGGCACGGTGGACGGTCCGCTGGCCCGGGATTGGGCCGACGCGCGCAACTCCTGGAGCCAATGGGTCAACCACCCCATCGGCTGCAGCGGCGGCCAACCCGGGAAGTACTCTCCCCCCCACGGCGGTCTCATGCAGTTCGGCCCCTCGCGCCTGAAGCTCGAGGAATCGGCCGACTGGCTGGCCGCCGATTTCGCCGCCCGGCTGCTCGAACACGGCGCCGCCACCACGCGCATCCCTGCGCGCCGGGGTGATCGAGCCGTCCAACAGACCGTCCGTTTCCCCGGGGACCGGCCGTTTTTCCTGGGTTGCGGCCTGTTCCGCCCCCACCTGCCCTTCCACGCGCCGCGCGCGTTCTTCGAGAAGTTCCCCACCGACGAGATGACCGGGCTGACCCGCGAGAGCCTCGAGGCCATCATCGCCGATCTCGACGACCTGCCGCCCGGCGCGCGCCGGTTCTCCGACTACGACGGCGGCAAGATGCGCACCGTCATGGAGCACGCCCGGCGGATCGGCGGTCGCGAGGCCGAGGTCCCGGCCTGGCGCGCCGTGGTTCAGGCCTATCTGGCGTGTGTTTCCTTCGCCGACGCCTGCATCGGGCGGCTGCTCGAAGGGCTCGACCGTTCGCCTTGGCGCGACAACACCGTCCTCGTCCTCTGGAGCGACCACGGCTACCACCTCGGCGCGAAGTATCACATCGCCAAACAGGCACTTTGGGAGGAGGCCAACCGCGTGACCCTGATCATCCGCGATCCGCGTCAGCCGGGCGCCGTGAACGGCCGACCCCGCCGCCAGATCGTCGGTCTCAACGACCTTTACCCAACCCTGTGCGAACTGGCCGGCGTGCCGTTGCCCTCCACCTTTCAGACCGGCCGGAGTCTGGTTCCGTTGCTGAACGATCCGGACGCGCCGGAAATCCATGACGCCGTGCTCATGACCTATCAGCCCGGCAACCACAGCCTCCGCACGCCCGACCGGCGCTTCATGCGTTACCGGGACGGCAGCCTCGAGCTTTACGACATGATCGGCGATCCGCGTCAGCTCACCAACCTGGCCTCCCGGCCCGGGGCGGCCGCCGAGGTGAATCGTTTCACCACCCTCTTGGATGAACGCGTGCGAGGCGAAGTGTTGCCCGCAACCACCGGTCAGTCACGTGCGGCTCGCCGCTCGCCCGCGGATTGAGCCAATGCCGATCCGTGTTCTCGTGGCATACTGCTGGCGTCCTGTGTCAGGCGGTGCGAGGCGGACTGGTTGGCGTGGGGTCTTCTTCAGGGGAGTTCCTTCCCGCAGTGAGGGCAGGTCTTGGGGCCTTCTTTTTGCTTCTGGATTTCCTCGACGAAGCCGGAGCCCAGGATGCCCGCCGGGAGGGCGAACAGCCCGATTCCCAAGACCGCGATGGCGCCGGCGCAAAGCTTGCCCATGGGAGTGACGGGGTACATGTCGCCATACCCCACCGTGGTCAACGTGGCCACCGCCCACCACATGGCCGCCGGGATGCTGGAGAACACCTCGGGCTGGACCGGGTTCTCGCAGTAGTACAGGAGCGTGGAAGAGAAAAGTAGGAGGATGAGCGTCAAAGCGGTTGCCATGATGAGCTCCTCCTTCTTTGACCGAACGACGCGGCCGATCAGGGCAAGAGACGAATAGTACCGCCCCATTTTCGCGATGCGAAGGATGCGAAACAGCCGCAGGGCGCGAAGCGTCCGGAGGTCCACGCCGAGGAACGGCAGGTAGAATGGCAGGATGGCCAGGAGGTCCACGAGCAGCATGGGTTGCCGGGCCAGTCGCAGCCGGCCCCGCCATGGGCTGGCGTACCGCGGATCCGCCGTGCACGACCAGAGGCGGGCGGCATACTCGGCCGTGAAAACCAGTAACGAGCCGGTCTCAAAGGCGTCCAGCGAGCTTGCCCATTGCCGCGCGATACCCGGCACCGACTCCAAGACGACGGCAAGGACGTTCAAGACGATGAGGCTGAGGATCGTGATGTCGAAGACCCGGCTGGGGAAGTCCCCCGGCTTGGCGACTTGGAGGATCTCCCAGATTCGTTTGCGGCTGATCATAGGCTGGCGATCACCTTTCGCGATGCGTGGCGCGGGAATCAATCCTCATTTGGGCATTGGCGACCACGACCGGCAGGGTGGTGGTGTTGAGTGCCGGTTTCCGGGGATGTCAGCGGACCTGAGGTTTGGGTGGCCCGGGTTGGAGGCGGGGCGAGCCGTGATCCGGGGCATGACGCCGGTCACTTTCTTGATGACCCTCTGCTGGCATGCCGAGAGGCCGGCGGTGCGGTTCTCAGCCGGCCAGGCAAGGGGGGTATTGGGCATCACCGGCGTCGGCTCCGGACGGCCCGCCCCGGACGTTGAGCCCCCGGAACTTGGGCTGGCGCCGGCGGCCGCCGCGGTTAACCTTGGCCCTCCGGATCATGCGGGCCGCGAGCATTGTCACCAAGACCGGCGACGCCGGCACCACCAGCCTGATGTTCGGTCGCCGGGTGCCGAAGGATCATCCCCGGGTGGAAGCCTGCGGGGCGGTGGACGAATTGAGCGCCGCCTTGGGGCTGGCCCGGGCGCGAACCCGCGACGCCGTCCTGGCGAGCCGCCTCGAGGCCATCCAACGGCAGTTGATCCCCCTGATGGGCGAGCTGGCCACCGACACCCAGGATTTGGAGAAGTACCTCCGGGCCGGCTACCGGATGGTCACCGGCGAAATGACGCAGGAGCTGGAGGCCATGATCGCCGAGGTGGAAGGCAGTCTGCCCCCGCCGGAAGGATGGCTGTTGCCGGGGACGGACGAGGTCAGTGCCGCGCTGCACTTGGCCCGCACGGTGTGCCGTCGGGCCGAACGCCGGGTGGCCGTCCTGGCCCGGGAAAAGCAACTGCCCAACCCGGAGCCGACCGTTTACCTGAACCGGCTGGCGGACCTGCTGTGGCTCCTGGCCCGCCAAGTGGAGACTTCGCCCAAGCCGCAACACGGCGGGGGCTGAAAAAACCGACGGCCACCGCAGGACGCGAAAAAACCGAGACCGCCCCTTGACACCGGGGGAGGGGAACCGCCATTGTTTCGGTCCTGCGGCCATGCCGCGGAATTCGGTCGGGGCGTAGCGTAGCCTGGCTAGCGCGCCTGTTTCGGGTACAGGAGGTCGAGAGTTCAAATCTCTCCGCCCCGACCATCTTTCCTCTCCTGCTTCATCGATTTCCTCTTTCTGCCTTTCGATCGAGCGGCCGTCTTGTGCCCGGATCTGTCCGGGGGCAGGGACACCGTGGAAAGAGCGAACCGGACTCGCGAAAAAAGCGCGATCAGTAGTTGACACTGACAAATAGTGTCATATACTGCCCACCGACGATGACGTTCGTGGATCCAGATCGCGGCATGTCCTTGGCGGAGTTGGCGGAGATCACCGGCTGCCCGCCGCGCACGATCCGCTACTACATCGCACGAGGGCTGTTGCCGCCGCCGCTGAAGGCGGGTCCCGGCGCCTGTTACGGTGAGGAACACCTCCGTCGGCTCAAGCAGATCCGGGCGTGGCAGGCCGAGGGCCTGACCTTGGCGGAAATCGGCCACCGGCTGACCGGAGCCGAGACCGCCGCGACTCCGCGCTTGGAGCGGACGAGCTGGTGGTCGTGGCAACCGGCCGACGACGTCGTCGTGTACGTCCGTGCCGATGTCCCGCCATGGCGGGCGCGGCGCATCCAACGCGCCCTGCAGGAACTGGCGGGGCGCCTGGCTTCCACCACCGAACCCGAGGAGAACACCGATGAGAACGAGTCTTGAAACCACCCCCTTCGAAATCCGCAATCCGGCGACCGGCAAACCGTTGCGGTTGGCCATGCAGGAACTCCGGCTTCTCGGCCGGCTGTCGCCGGTCGGCGCCGATCTGCGAGTCCAGCACGTGTTCCGATCAGCCGAGCGCCGTCCGGTCGAGGTCGTTTACGCCTTTGGCCTGCCGCGGGACGCCGCGTTGCGGCGCTTCCGGATTCGCGGGGAGGGGTTTGCGGTGGATTCGGAGCTGAAACCGACGCGGCAGGCCGAGGCCGATTATGAGAAGGCCATCGAGGAGGGGCGGCTGGCCGGCTTGGCGCGGTCGTATCGCGACGGCGTGGTGAACCTGGCGGTGGGGAACCTCCGGCCAGGGGAGACGGTGTGTGTCGATCTGGAGATTCTGGCGGGGGTGGACCTGCGCGACGACGGTTGGCGGTTCCGGTTTCCGTTCACGCTGGCGCCGGCTTATCACCGGAAGGCGCGGGCCATCGAAAGCCGGCCGGGTGTCGGGGAGCTGGAACTGCCGGAGGAGTTCGAGGGGGTGATCCTGCCGCCTTGGCTGCGTGACGCGAACGATCTGCACCGGGTCGGATTCGAGTTGTGGATCAGCAGTCCCACTCCGGTCCGCCAGATCAGCTCGCCGTCGCATCGTCTGAGCGTGGAGCAGGGGAACGAGGAAGCAGAGCCGGTGGTTTCCCTGGCGACCGAGAGCGATGTGCCCAATCGGGACTTGGTGCTCGACGTCAAGCTGCGCGCGCCCTTGAGCGGCGTGGTGGGGGGCGCGGCCTCGGACGGTCCCGGCGGTTTCGCGGTGATCGTGCCTTCGACGCAGTTCGGGCGGCCGGCGCGGCAGGCGCGGCGGGTGGTGTTCGTCTTGGATCGGTCCGGCTCGATGAGCGGGGCGCCGATCGCGCAGGCGCGCCGGGCGGTCGAGGCTTGTTTGGGGGCGTTGGCCGC
>RFJD01000383.1 GCA_003695015.1 Verrucomicrobiota bacterium
CTACGCGCCGACCTTGGGCGACGGTCCGGCGGCGTTGTGTCTGCCCCTCTGGGCGCTGCTGGGCGACCTCTACATCGGCACGCAAGACTGGCACGCCCTGGCCCGCATGGGCCAGGACATCCGCTCCTTGCCCCGCGGGGCGGCCTCCATGAGCGGCTTCGGCTGGTTCGTCGAAGGTCGCGCCCTGGTCGGTCTCGGCGACCGCGAGGCGGCCAAGACGGCGTTCGACGAAGCCGTCCGGGCCGGCATTCCGGGCCCTTCGATGACCTTGGAGGTGGCCAATCAGATGCTCGACCTTGGTTTCCCCCGGCAGGCCGCCGCCCTCCTGGTCCCCAAGGAGGAGGAATTGGGCGACCAGCTGCGCTATTGGGAGCTGGTCTTCCGGGCCACCTACGCCCTGCGCGAGGACGAAGCCCTGCTGTTCAAGGCCGCCCGACGCGCCTTGGACCTCGCACCTGCCAACCCGATTTGGCGCATGAACTACGCCGTGGCCCTGCTCATCAATCGCCAGCGCCCGGCGGAGGCCGCGCGGTTCACCCTCGAGTTCCTCCATGAGCATCCGGACTCCAGTGTAGCCCGGCTCAACCACGCCCACGCCTTGGCCATGCTGGGCCGGACGGCGGAGGCCCGGCAGTTCTTGGAATCGGTGCCCGCACCAGCCGACCCCGAATCGCGCACCGCCTTGGCCACGGTTCAACTCGAGATCGCTCTGGCGGAGAATCTGCTCGACGACGCGCGCGCCATCCTGCCGAACATCGACGAGCAGTTCCTGTTCCCGGGGCAACAACGCTGGCTGGCCGACGCCCGGCGTCGGGTGGAATCCGGCGGCAAGCACTGAGCCTGAGCCAACGAGACCTGCACCGTGAACCCGGGGCGCCGAACGGCCCGCTCCGCCGGACCATCCACGTCAACATCCCGGCCAAAGGGACCCGGACCGGGCACAGCCAGCCCGGTGGCGAGGAAAGAAACAAGAGGATCTTGGGACCGGACGTCCGAACCCGTCCGGGGGCCGGAAAACGGCGCTACAGTCCCAACAACTCGGCCACCTTCACCGCCGGGTCGGGCTCGCGCATGAGGGACTCACCCACCAGGATGCCTCGCGCCCCGGCATCCCGCAGCCGCTCGACGTCGGCCCGCGAGTGAATGCCGCTTTCGGCCACCAGCAGGATGTCGTCTCCGGGAGCGAGCTGTGCGATCCGGCGGGCGAGGTGCTCGGTGGTCGCCAGATCGACCGTGAAGTCGCGAAGGTTCCGGTTGTTCACCCCGATGAGGCCGGCCCCAACCGCCAATGCCCGATCCAACTCGGCTTCGTCGTGCACCTCGACCAACGCCGCCAATCCGGCATCCGTGGCCAGTTGGTGCAAGCCCCGCAAAGCCTCGTCGTCCAGAATCGCCACGATCAACAGCACGGCGTCGGCGCCCGCCTCCGCCGCTTCGAGGACCTGCCGCGGATCCAGGATGAAATCCTTCCGGAGCAACGGCCGCCCGACCGCGCCGCGAATCCGGCGGAGATAATCGAGCGAGCCTTGGAAAAACGGCTCGTCCGTCAGCACCGAAAGGCAGGAAGCGCCGGCGGCTTCGTAAGTCCGGGCGATCGCCACCGGGTCGAAGTCCTCCCGAATGACCCCGGCGGAGGGAGAGGCTTTCTTGACCTCGGCGATCAGGGCGACATCCCCGGCGACCGGCTGCCGCAGAGCCCCCAGGAAATCCCGGGGCACGCCGCTGGCCGCACGGGCTTGGCGGACGTCCTCGGGGCTCACCTCGCGGGCGGGCAGCCGGGCGATTTCCTGCCGTTTGGTGGCGACGATCCGATCCAGGATGGTGGGGAGGGCGGGCATGGTCGGCCGGTCGGGCTCAATCCTCGTCGGCGACGGTCTGCAGCCGTTTGGTCGGGCAGCCGGCCCGCAGCCAGCCGTTGACGAACGGGTCCAAGTCGCCGTCCATCACTCCTTGGACGTCGCTGGTTTCGACGCCGGTGCGCAGGTCCTTGACCATACGGTAGGGCTGGAAGACGTAGCTGCGGATCTGGTTGCCCCAGCCGATGCTGCCCTTCTCGCCGTAGAAACGTTCCATCTCCGCCCGTTTCTGGTCCTCGCGCAGGGCGTGCAGCTTCGAGAGGAGCAGTTTCATGGCGGTGGCCCGGTTCTGGTGCTGGGAACGCTCGTTCTGGCAGGCCACCACGATGCCGGTCGGCAGGTGCGTGATGCGGACGGCGGTCTCGACCTTGTTGACGTTCTGTCCGCCCTTGCCGCCGGAGCGGTAGGTGTCGATGCGCAGGTCGGCGGGTTTGATTTCGATCTCGCCCGAGTCCTCGATCTCCGGGATGACGTCCACGCTGGCGAAGCTGGTGTGGCGGCGCTGGTTGGCGTCGAACGGCGAAATCCGGACCAGCCGGTGGACGCCGCGCTCGGCCTTGCAAAAGCCGTAGGCGTTTTCGCCCTTGATGGTCATGGTGGCGCTCTTGATCCCGGCCACCTCGCCCTCGATCACATCCAGCAGCTCGGTCTTCCACCCGCGGGATTCGGCCCAACGCTGGTACATCCGCAGCAGCATCTCAGCCCAATCACAGGACTCGGTCCCGCCGGCGCCGGCGTTGATGCTCATGATGCAGTTGTTCCGGTCGTAGGGACCGTTCAAATGCACCTCCAGCTCGAACGCCTCGATCTCCCGCGCCAGCCGCTCCGCCTCCTCCGTCAACTCGGCCTCCATGGCCGCCTGCTCCTCAGCCGACTCGGCTTCCACCAATTCGAGCATCTCACTGAGGCCGCGGACCTGGCTTTCGAACCGCTCCAGCGGCTCGACCCGTCGCTTGAGGCTGCTCAGCTCCTCGGAAACCTTCTGGGCTTCCTCGCGATGATCCCAGAAGTCCGGCCGGCTCATCCGGCCCTCCAGTTCCTGAATGCGGGCGGTCAGTTTGGGGACGTCAAAGAAACCTCCGCAAATGCACCAGTTTGTCGGTGGCGGCTTCCAACTGCGATCGAACTCCTTCGAACATAGGCGCGAAAATCTAGGCAACTCGCCCGGCCCAGACCAAGCCCTTTTCGCGAATCGAACACGCCCCGGCTTCGTCCGCAGCCGCCCAACCCCGGGCAACCGTTTGACGCCGCCCCCGGATGGGCGGACCCTCCCGCCGATGGCGTCGCGCACCCGGCATTTGGTCTTCTACGACGGCAACTGCCCGCTCTGCCGGCGGCAGGCGGCCCGGTGGCGACGGCTCGACCGGGCCGGACGATTCGAGTTCCGCCCGCTCCAAGCGCCCGGACCCGAAGCCGCCGCGGCAGGGCTGGCGCCGGACCAGCTTCGGGAGGCGATCCACTGTCTGGACCGCCAAGGGCGGGTGCACCGGGGCGCCGCCTGCCTGCGGTTTGTCTGGCTGCGATTGCCGTGGCTTGCGCCGCTGGGGATTCTGCTTGCGGTGCCCGGCATGCTTCCGCTCGCCGAATTGGCCTACGGCTGGCTGGCCGCCCGTCGGCACGGACGGCGGAACCGGCCGACAACGGATGCCCGCAGCGAGTCCGCAACGGCATGTCATTGCCCGCCAAAGCGTTGCACATCGAGCCCGGCGGCGCCCCGGCAGCCTTGACGCCTCGCTCTCCGCCGGTCTCGGACCACGGCGCGCCCCGGTCCAACCGGCCGGCCATGCCGTGAATCGGGGCAAAAATGTCGCGGCCACTTGAGGGCGGCGGCTTTTCTGCTAGGTTGCGCACCCGGCGACGCCCGGGCATCCGGCCCCCGGACCCCGGCCTCGCCTTTCCAAACCAAGACACAAATCAGCAGTAGAATCGATCGACATACCATGGCACACGAATTGCCTCCTCTGCCTTACGACTACGCCGCGTTGGAACCCTACATCGATGCGATGACCATGGAGATTCACCATGGCAAGCATCACGCCGCCTACGTGGCCAATCTCAACAAGGCCCTCGCCGGCCATCCCGACCTCGAAAACAAGGACCTCACCGAGCTGATCAAGAATCTCGATGCCGTGCCGGAGGCCATCCGAACGGCGGTCCGCAACAATGGCGGCGGCCACTGGAACCACAGCTTTTTCTGGAAGGTGCTCGGCCCCAACGCCGGCGGCGCCCCGACGGGCGACCTGGCGGCGGCCATCGACCGCGCCTTCGGCAGCTTCGACGCCTTCAAGGAGAAGTTCGAACAGGCCGGCGCAACGCGCTTCGGCAGCGGCTGGGCGTGGTTGATTCTCCACAATGGCCAGTTGGAAGTCTGCTCGACCGCCAACCAGGACAACCCGCTCATGGGCCGGGCCATCGCCGGCTGTGAAGGCGTGCCGATCTTCGGCGTGGACGTCTGGGAACACGCCTACTACCTCAAGTACCAGAACCGGCGTCCGGAATACCTCAAGGCCATCTGGAACGTGGTCAACTGGAACGCCGTGGCCGAGAATTTCGCTGCAGCCTCCTGACCCCGGCTCAGTCCACTCACCTCCATTCGTCACGAGGGCGCTTTCCGACGGAAGGCGCCCTTTCCAATCTCCACATCCCCCGGGTACGGACAGGAGCCGGGTCCATCGCCTGAGGACACCCCACGCCTGCTCATTGACCCGCGCCCGGCCGGCGGGGCACTCTCCCCCCATGCCGAACACCTTCGGTCATCTGTTCCGGATCACGACCTGGGGCGAATCCCACGGCCCGGGCATCGGCGTCGTCATCGACGGCTGCCCGCCCGGGCTGGCGTTGTCCGCGGCGGACATCCAGCCGGACCTGGACCGCCGGCGACCGGGGCAATCGGCCATCACCACCCCGCGCCAGGAGGCCGACCGGGTGGAGATTCTTTCCGGGGTGTTCGAGGGACGCACCACCGGCACGCCCGTCGCCCTGTGGATCCGCAACGCCGACGCCCGGCCCTCGGCTTACACGGAGATGAAGGACAAGTTCCGGCCCTCCCACGCCGATTACACCTACCACGTCAAATACGGCCACCGGGACTGGCGGGGCGGCGGCCGCAGCAGCGCCCGGGAAACCGCCGCCCGCGTCGCCGCCGGGGCGGTCGCCCGCAAGCTCCTCCGGGAACGACACGGCGTCGAAGTGCTCGCCTGCGTCCAGCAGGTTCACCAGATCCGGGCGGAAATCGACCCCGAACGCCTCCGGTTCGAGGACATCGAGGCCACCCCGGTGCGTTGTCCCGATCCCGAGGCGGCCGGGCGGATGATCCGCCGGATCGAGGAGGCGCGGCGCGAAGGCGACACCGTCGGCGGGATCGTGCTGGGGGTGGCGCGCGGCGTACCGGCGGGTTGGGGCGAACCGGTGTTCGACCGGCTGGAAGCGGACCTCGCCAAGGCCATGCTCAGTCTGCCGGCATCGAAGGGCTTCGAAATCGGCTCCGGCTTCCGCTGCGCCACGATGACCGGCCGCGAGCACAACGATCCCTTCGTGGCCGAAGAGGGACGCATCCGCCCCACCACGAACCATGCCGGCGGCGTGCTGGGCGGCATTTCCACCGGCGCGCCGATCGTCTTCCGCGTCGCCTTCAAGCCGGTGGCCACGATCATGCAGTCCCAACCCACCGTGGACATCCACGGCCGGAACACCACCCTCCAAGGGAAGGGCCGGCACGATCCGTGCGTGTTGCCGCGGGCCGTTCCGCTGGTCGAGGCGATGACGGCCCTGGTCCTGATCGATCACGCCCTGCGACACGAAGCCCAATGCGGCCGGCGGGGTTGAACGGACGCAGCGCCGCGGCCGGGCCATGGCCGGCGGGCGAAGCAAGATGAATGCCAGTTGCCCCTTGTGCCGGTCTGACCGCGGGCTAAGATTGCGCCGATGTCTCAGGGCATGGACCTGTCCCAGCAACTGTCGCTCCAGCAAACCCTGGCGCCGCAGTTGCAGCACTCGCTGGCGCTTCTCCAAGCGCCCGCCCTCGAATTGCGCGCCCTGATCAACCAGGAACTGGCCCAGAATCCCGTCCTCGAAGAAGCCCCGGCAGTGACCGCCGACCCCGACGATGGCGAGGTCCCTTCGGCCGGGGACCGAGCCGACAACCCGGAGGCGGCTTCGGACTCCGGCGAGGGGGGCAACGGCGAGCCGGTTGACGATCTCCAAGCGGAGCTGGAGCGCCTGGTGCAGATGGACGAGGAATGGCGGGAGTACTTCAGCCAGACCCAGGTCCCGTTGCGCAGCCGGGAGGTCGAGCAGGAGAAGCGGGAGTACATGATGAACTCCCTCACCTCCGAAACCTCCCTCCAGGAGCACCTGCTCGATCAGGTCCGTCTCGGGGACTTTTCAGATGAGGACCGGCGGGTGGCGGAGCTGATCGTCGGCAACATCGACGACCACGGCTACCTCCAAGCCAGCGTGCATGAGCTGGTGCTGGCCACGGGGGAGGACGCCGACCGCGTGAGGCGCGTTCTCCGGTACATCCAGCAGAACTTTCATCCCCCCGGCGTCGCCGCCCGGGACCTCCGCGAGTGCCTGATGATCCAACTCGAACGGGCGGGACGCACCGACAGCCTCGAGTACAAGATCCTCCGCGATCACATGAAGCTGCTGGCCCGCCGGCGGCTGCCCGAGCTGGCACGGGCCACCGGCCGGCCGTTGTGGGTGGTCCAGGAAGCCGTCGAACGCATCGGCCAACTCGAGCCCCGCCCCGGCCGGGCCTTCTCCTCGGGCGAGGGCGCCTATGTCGTGCCCGAGTTGACCATCGAGAAGGTCAACGGCGAGTACCAAGTCTTCCTCCACAACGACCACCTGCCCCGGATCCGGATCAGCAACACCTACAAGGACCTCTTGGCGGCAGCCCGGACCAGCCCGGAGGTTCGCAGCTACCTCCGGGAGAAAATCCGTTCCGGCCGGTTCTTGATCCGCAGCCTCCACCAGCGTCAGGAAACGCTCCGGCGCGTTGCCGAGGAAATCGTCCGCCGTCAGAAGGACTTCTTCGACCACGGCGTCAGCCACCTCAAGCCGATGACGTTGGCCGAGGTGGCCGAGGCAGTGGGGCTTCACGAAACCACCGTCAGCCGTGCGGTCTCCGGCAAGTACGCCCAGACGCCCCAGGGGCTCATCGAGCTGAAGTCCCTGTTCACCACCGGGGTGTCCACCGAGGACGGCCAGCGCGTTTCCAGCCGCACCGTCAAGGAGATCATCGCCGACCTGGTGGCTCATGAGGACCCGCACAATCCGCTCTCCGACGACGCGCTGGTTCAGGCGCTCCGCGAAAGAGGCATCCAGATGGCCCGGCGCACCGTGGCCAAGTACCGGTCGGAGCTGAACATCCTGCCGTCCCACCTCCGGCGGGTGTATTGAGCGGAGGAACCGCCCGATGGCCGGCCGACGCCACTGTCCCGCCTGCGGCCAGTCGCTCCCCGCCCGACACCGCCGGACCGAGTGTCCGCACTGCGGCGCCCTGCTGCGGCCGGCCCGGCCGCCGGCCGCCACCAAGCCCATCCAGCCACCCGCCCGTCTGGGTCCGTGGGAACTGGGGCGCAGGATCGCGGAGTTTCCGGAAGGCGACCTTCACGAGGCCCGGCATGTCGAGAACGGTCGCACCGGGTGGCTCCGTCATTTCCACCTTGGGGCGCCGGTGACGCCTCCGCCGGGTTCGCCGGATCCGGCCGCACGTCTCGAACGCCTTGCTCAACTCGCCCACCCGGCGCTTCCCCGATGGCTCGGCCACGGACGTGAGGGCGAGTGGGCGTACGTGGTGTTCGAGCCACCC
>RFJD01000066.1 GCA_003695015.1 Verrucomicrobiota bacterium
CACGGATGGCACCTGCAGGGTCGGGGCGGATCGCCGGCGAACCACGGCACGACGGCGACCCCGGGATCCACGGCCAAGTCCTGAACTGCTGGCCGGAAGGCGGCACCACACGGCTCATCGTGGCCACCGACGCCAAGAGGCGGGAGCTGGGAGCTGATGAGTTGAAGGGTTGAAGGGTGATGGGTTGAAGAGGCGCCCACCTGCTTTGCGTGCTCCAAGCATTTTGGCTGGCCGGACATTTCCCGTACTGCGGGCATCTCGCCTACCCTCGTTTGTGCTGCGGCCATCTTGGCTGCACTCGCGGCCCCTCGTAGCCACCGACGTCAGGAGGTGGCAACCGGCAGGCTGGAAGCCTGCAACATGCTCTTGGAGCCCACCGGCCATCCGGCGGTTTCGCAACCGGCGGGAGAGGCTATTCGGAGCGGACCTCCCAGCGGCGGGGCACGGGCAGCTCGGGCAGCAGGCGCAACAGATCCTCCGGCGTGGCGGTGCCGGTCACGCCGAGTTGGTGGATGACGTGCGAGGCGGCCAGGGTGGCCAGTTCGAGCGCCTCCTGCAGGTTCGCGCCGGCAGCCAGGGCGGCGGTTGGGTTTTCCCGCTCATCGGGCTTGCCTCGGCGTGGATGGCGTTTCATAGCGCCAGCGGACGCGCAGCAGCCGCCATGGCGAGTGGGGCTCGGCCAGTTGTTCCTTCGGCACCGTCGCCAGGAACACCGGCTGCAGCCCCCGCTGATACTGCTTCTGATGAGGCCCGGCAAAGACCAGTCGCCAGCCTTCCGGCGTCCGTTCCATCCGCTCCCGCTCCAGAAACTCCAAGCCCACCTTGGCTCGCCAAGCCACCGGGCCTTCCTCGACGTTCGCCCCAGGGCCCAACGCCACATCGAGTTCAAGGAGTTCGGGATCTTCGACGAAGAGAATCACACAGGGTCCGACATCGCCGCCGGGGCTTAACCAGCCTGTGCCGTTGGCAGAAATGCCGGTGGCCTGCGGGTCCGTGCACGACTCGTATGCGCCACCCGAAGGTATGCAGACCTTGGCTGGCTTCCACGTCATTCTTCTCGCCACTTGCGACCAGGAAACGATGTCTGGGGAACCGTACGCGGCTCGCCCTCTCCCGATTTCCGAATGCAACCAGATCAACAAGACAAGCAATGAGACTGCCATGCCCCCTCCTCCGGCGCCTCGCTTGCGCCACCAAAGCATCCAGGCCGTCCAAGCCGCAAGCATCCCGGCAGCAAAGCATGGCATGAAATCCAGACTATACCTCGAGGAAACCACGCAGTTGCGCAGATAAAACCCAGCAAGAAGAACCGACGTGCTCATCGAATACCATCCCAATACCGCAACCATACGCACCCAAGATGGCGGCTCGCAGTCGCCGCGCTTGGCCTGCACCCCCGCTGCCAACCATCGCCAGCCCGCGCCCAACGCCACGAGCCAGCCTGCCGCCAGCCATCCGGCATAGGAAAGGTCGTACGTGGTCAGGTAAACCTCGCGCCACCGCACGGTCTCCGATTGCCCCGGGAACAAGCGCTGTTGGTAAAAGTGCGGGACATTGAAGTCGTGTGTGAGAAATAGCAGGCCGAAAAGCTCTCGGGCGGCCGAAAGCAACGGCTCGTCCGCGTAGGGATCATCGAAACGGGTGGCGTACACCGTGCCACCTTGAGGCCGCACGTTGAGCCGATGGCCGAACTCAAACCCGCTGCCAAACCGCGCCAGGTTGGTGACGTACAGCATCCCGTTGCCCACGCAGAACAACGCCGCCCCCAACACGGCCATCCGCACCCACCGGCGCCCCGCCTCCCGCCGCGGATACCGCGACACCGTCAACCCGGCGGCCACCACGCCGAACCCATGCAGCACCAACGTGGGACGGATCAAGCCTCCGAAACCCGCCGCCAGACACAGCAGCCCGAACCGGCGTCGCGTCGGCCGTCCGGCCATACGGATCAACCCCGCGATCAACCCGATGCCATAGACGTACTCGTAGGCCACCGCCTCTTCGTACACGGCGAACCGGCTCTGCAGCAGCGTCAGAAACGGAGGGAGGAACAAGCACACCAGACCCGCTCCGATCAACCAGAGCACGTACACCCACGACCTGCGGTTCTTCGCTGCCGAGGCCCCCCCCTCTTCGGCCATCCCGCACCGCCAAGCCTCCTCCAATGCGCCGAACAACAAACCAGCGGCGACGGCCAACGCCACAACAAAGGCCAGCATGTCCGGAAATGGCCGGTCGCTCACCAACCGCGCCGCCGCCTCGAACGGCAGCCGCCACAACGGAACGCCCAAACCCCACACCTGGTGCACCCCACCCTGAGCCCACGCCAGATCCATCCCCAAATCCGCCGGATCACTGCTCAGACTCAGCGATCCTCGCATCAACGCCTCCACCTGTCGCCGGTAGGCGAGGCTCGCCGAATACCACCGCCCCCACTCCGGGATCAGGCCGCATGCCAGCACCACGCCCAGTCCATACACGACAGCTCCGTAGAGCTGGAACACCCTACCACGCCACCGTGTCCCTTCTGGCAAGCCCATTCGCCCAGCTTGGTTGGCCGGCACGACAAACACTTTCACGGCGGCGACGGTCGCCGCCTTCCGGCACCCATCCCCTTCAACCTCCGGCCCGCAACGCTGGAAGGCTCTCGCCCGCCGCTGCCCATCTCATCTGTTCGCTGGGGAGA
>RFJD01000067.1 GCA_003695015.1 Verrucomicrobiota bacterium
GGATGCGGGTGTAGTTCAATGGTAGAACGCAAGCTTCCCAAGCTCGAGACGTGGGTTCGATTCCCATCACCCGCTCCACTTTTTTTGTGCCTCCAAGCAATGATCCCCCGCGCTTGAACCGGCAGCCGGATTCGGTCGTCTTCCCGGCCACCAGCCACGCTTGGCAACCGGGGGGAACAGCATAAGTCCAGCGTTTTACCTCTTCCCAATCCCCGCGACGGTGGATACGCTGGCTGCCGTGCCCGAAACCGAGCAACAGCAGCAGGACACCACCTCGCTGTCGATGCGGGGTGGACGCCGTGCGCCCTGGCCTTGGTGGGCCGAGCCCGCCTCCGCGTGGGGCGCGGGAACGGCCGCGGGGTTGGCCGTGCTGGCGGGCCTGCTCCGCCTGGCAGGCTGGTCGGTGACGCCGCCGTTGGCGTGGATCGAGCCGGTGGCGTGCGCTTGGGCCGGCGTGGCTGCGGTCCTGACACTCATGCGGCGGCTGCCGCTGGAGAATGCCGTGGGCGGGGGCCTGACGCTGCTGATCCTCTCGTTGATGGTCTGCGCCCTGTCGGCTCACTCGGGCATACCGTTGGGCGAAATCGAGTATTCCCCGCGATTGGGACCGCGCGTGTTCGGTCTGGTGCCACTGACGCTGCCGTTCCTTTGGACCGCCGTCATGCTCACCAGCCGGGAGGCGGCCCGGTTGATCCTGCGTCCCTGGCGGCGGGATCCGTTCTACGGGTACTACTTGGTGACGGTGGCGGCGGTTTTGACGGCTCTGATGGCCGCGATCATCGAGCCGTACGCCGTGCAGGCCGGCCATTGGTGGCTCTGGCCCAAGGCGCCCGAGCGGTTCAACTGGGGCGGCGCGCCACCCGGAAGCCTCGTGGTCTGGCTGCTGGCGGCCACATTCATGCTCATGGCGGCGACGGTGTATCTGGTTCCGAAACGTCCCATCCATTCCAGCCCCAGCCTGCATCCGGTGTGGATCTGGCTGGGTCTGGGCGTGTGGTTCATCCTCGGGGAAGCGGGCCAGGGATTGTGGCGCGAGGTCGCCGTCGGGACCTTGATCGTGCTGGTGGTGGGCGCCCTGAGCTGGCGCGGCTACCAGATCAGTCTGGCCGCGATCATTCGGCGGGCGGAGGCGGCGGCCGCCGCCGAAGCCGAAGGCGGGTGATTCGCGGCCCCTCCGTCTCGGTGACTTCCAGTTCGAAGTGCTCCAGTTCGACCCGCACCCCGGGCTGGGGAAAACGCCCCAGCCGCCACGTCACCCAGCCGGCCACCGTCGCCAGCCCCTCCTCCTCCAACGGTTGCTCGACCAGCTCCTCCAGCTCGTGCAGGGGCACCGTCCCCTCCAACTCCCACTCATCCTCGCTGATCTGACGCAGCGGCAACGGTTCCCGGTCGAACTCGTCCTGGATCTCCCCCACCAGCTCCTCCAGAACATCCTCGAGGGTGATCAAGCCCTCGGTGCTGCCGTACTCGTCCACCACGATCGCCAGGTGGAGTTTGCGCTGGAGGAACTGTTCCAACGCCTTTTCCAAGGGCGCCGCCTCCGGCAAGTAGATCAACGGCCGCCCCACCGGCAGCAGGTCCCGCGCCGTCTTCGCCCTGTCCCGCAGGGCGTACAGGTCCTTGACGTGAACCACCCCCACCGTGCGATCCAAGTCCTCCTCCTCGTAGAGCACGAACCGCGAAAACCGCGTCTCCTCCGCCACCTTCAGACAGGCGGCAATCGACAGATCGAGATCGAACCCGACGATGTCGCGGCGGGGCTGCATGACGTCCCGCACGATGCGGTCCCGCAGGTCGAAGGCGTTGAGAATGATTTCCCGGCCCAGGGAAGCGTGTCCGCCCCGCCGGGTGGCGGCTGCCACCATCAGCCGCAGTTCCTCCTCGGACTGGCCGTGGGCATGCCCCTCCCCGGTCTCCAAGCCCAGACGCCGGAGCATCCAAAGGGAAGCGTGGTTGAGCACCCAGATGAAAGGCCACGAGACCCGGTGGAACCACGACAACGGGGCCGACACCGCCAACGCCACCGGCAGCGGCCGCTGAATGGCGAACCACTTGGGCGCCTGTTCGCCGGCGCTGATGTGGAGGAAGGTGATGCAACTGAAACCCACCACCACCGCCACCGTTTCGCGGAGATGCTCGTGGGCGGGACCGGTCCAGTCCAACCACCCCCACACCGGCGCCAAAAGGGCGGTGAAGATCGGTTCGCCCACCCAGCCCAGCGCCAGACTCGCCAGCGTGATCCCCAACTGACAGGCGCTGAGCGAGGCGTCCAGGTTCCGCAACACCCTCCGGGCCACTCGCGCCCAGCGGTTCCCCTGCTCGATGAGCGGGTCCAACTGCGTGTCGCGGACCTTTACCAGGGCGAACTCCGCCGCCACGAAAAAGCCGTTGAGGAAGACCAGGAAGGCCACCGCCAGGATCTTCCAGAACAGGGTCAACAAGGTCGCTCCGTCCATGGTCTCCTCCTCAGATTTCCAACCGGCCGAAGATGTGTTCCAGGATGTCCTCCAAGGACAGGATCCCGACTTCCTGGTTCGCGGCGTCGGTCACCACGGCCAGCCGCTGGCCGGTGCGCCGAAACTGCTGCAGCGCCGTTTCCATCAGGTCGGTCTCCCGCAGCCAGACCACCGGGTGCTGCAACTCGCCCACCGGCCGGTCGCGTTCCTCCGCCCCCGCGTACAACAGCTCTTGGATCGGCACATGCCCCGAGATCCGCCCCGTCTCGGCGTCCCGCACCGGATAGCGATCCTGCTCCGAGCGCCGCGCAATCGCGAGGGCCTCGCCCACCGTCAGGTCCTCCCGCAACGTCTGCACGGCCCGCATGGGTGCGGTTTCTCCGCCGACGGTGGTGTGCTGCAACCGGAGCACCCGGTCGATCATGGATTTCTCGTCGGCGGTCAACGCGGTGCCCACCTCCTGGATCACGTGCAACAGATCCTCCCGGCTCGTCAGCACGCGACCCGTGAACCGCCGGCCGCCGGTCACCAACAACAACAGGTCGGCCAGGCTGGTCGCCACGGCCACCGCCGGCGTCAGCATCCACCGAACGAGGCCGAACCACCGCGCGCCCCACAGGGCGGTGCGGGTCGGGTTGAGGCGAAAAAGCATCTTGGGCAGCAGGTCGCCGAAGGCAAACAACCCGAACGCCGCCGCCACCAAGCCGCCCAGCCACACCCAGGGCGCCTCCGAAAGCCGGCGCAGCAGGAACACCACCAGCAACAGCGCGGCCGCGTTGCAGAGGGCGTTGCCGGCCAGGATGGTCAGGAGGAAGCGCTCCGGTTCCTGCAGGTACCGCTGGAGGCGCCGGGCCGCCGGATCCCCTTCCCGCACCAGGTGCCGCAACCGCAACCGGTTCAGCCCCATCACGCCGGTTTCCAACCCCGACAGCAGGAAGGAGACCGCGATGCAGAGCGCCAGCAACAGCAGATTCCACCCCAGGCTGCTCATCGCCCCGCCACCTCCTTGCGATCCGCCACGCGGACTTCCAGCTCCCGCACCCGGCGTTCGTCCGCCGCCAGCACGGTCAGCTCCACCCGGCCATGGACCACCCGTTCGCCCTCCCTGGGGATCCTGCCCAGCAACGCCGCCACCAAGCCCCCCAAGGTGTCCACCTCCCGCAGCGGGGTCAGTTCCGGACAGCGCCGCCGGAAGTCGTCGATCCGCAGGGCGCCGCTGACCCGCCAACGCCGATCGCCGATCTCACGGCAAAAGACACCCCGCGCCCGGGCCGCATCCGCCTTCGGTCCCAGCATGGGCGCCAGAATGTCCTCGATCGTGACCAAGCCGGCCACCGAGCCGTACTCGTCCAACACGATCGCCATCCCCCGGCGCTGGTTCTGCAACGCCTTCAGCAACTGCAACAGGTTCATCGACTCCGGCACATAGGCCGGCAGTTCGACGAAATCCGCGAAATCGCCGTCCGGATCGAGCAGCAGCCGCCGGGTGTTCAGAATGCCCTCGATGTCGTCGGGCGACTCCCCGTGCAACGGAATCCGCGTGTGCCGGATCTGCCGGGCCAGCCGGATCATCTCCTCCCGTGGCGTGCTCGACTCGATCATCTGCATCTGCGCCCGCGGCCGCATCACGTCCCGCGCCATCCGGCGATCCAAGCCGACGATCTGCAGGATGATCTCGGTCTGCGACTCGCCCAGCATCCCCTCCTGCCGCGCCAGATCGACCAATTCGGCGTATTCCTCGTCGCTGACCTCCCTGGCGCGACTCCAGCCCGCCGGAACCACCCAGCGCAAAAGCCACCGGTTCAGTTTCTCGGCCAACAAGCGGGCCGGGCGGCTGACCCGCACCAACCACGTCACCAAGCCGCTCACCTTGCGCGCCCAAAACTCCGGCGCCCGCACCGCCAGGGTCTTGGGGATGATCTCCCCCACCCCGAACAACGCCAGCATGGCCCCGGCCACCGTCCATCCCACCGGCCAACGCCCCAGATCCACCAAGCCCATCGCCGCCATGACCACCCCGGCGTACGACACCGTGTTCCACCAGACCAGACTGGCCAACAACCCCTGCGGATCGCTCAACAACATCTTCACCCGCCGCCCCGAGGGCTGCCCTTCCTCGCCCATCAAGCGCAACCTCCACCGGGACAGGGTGAAGTAGGCCCCCTCCGCCACGGCACACACGAAGCTCAACCCCAGAAATCCCAGGGCCGCCACCACGGTGCCGATCAGCCACACAGTCATCTCGCCTTCATCATGCGAACCCGTCCTGCCCGCTGGCAAAAACCTTTTCTCCGCCACCGCCCCGCGTCCGGCCCGACCCGACCCCTTCCCGACTCACCGGCCAACCGCCCTGCCCTTCCCGGGCTTGCGGACCCGCCGGCCGCCGGGCATAAAAGGGCGGACACCATGCAAGCGCTTCAGCCTTTGCCACCCCGACACCGGCTGCGTTCGCCCGCCCGGATTCCGGCCAAACCCTTTGCTCCCCCGGCCATTGTCGCGGCGGCCTGTCTGGCAGCCCTCTGGGCGGGCCCCGTTCCCGCCCGGGCCGCCGAGGGCGGTCTGGCCTGCCGACCGACCGCAGCCGGGCGCGACTGGGTTTTCAGCGAGAACGGCCGGGCGGTGTTGACCTACCACCATGGCGTCGTGGCTCCGCCGGAGGGTTTTCTCGAACAGGTCAGCGCCAACAACCGCCGCTACGCCCGCGCCCGGGCCGATTACATCCACCCCTTGCACGGGTTGGACGGCGAGGTGTTGACCCACGACTGGCCGGTCGATCACCCGCATCATCGGGGCATTTACTGGGCCTGGCCGGAAACGATGTGGGGCGAGCGCATGGGCGACCTGCACGCGCTGCAGGAGGTTTTCGCCCGGCCGACGGGCGAACCGGAGGTGACCGAGCGCGGGGAGGCCATCGAGTTGCGGGCGCGCCACCGCTGGCTGTGGCAGGAGCGAACACCCGTCGTCGCCGAGACGGCGGTGATCCGGGTTTACCCGGTCCGCCCGGACGGACGGCGGATCGACCTGGAGTTCCGCCTGCGCGCGCTGACCCGCGGCGTCACAATCGCCCGGCGGGAAACGCGGCTTTACGGCGGCTTGAACCTCCGGCTGGCCGCCGTGGCCGGGCAGCAAATCGCCTTCACCAACGCCCCGGCGGGATCGGAGCCCCGTTTTTCGTGGGGCGACCTCTCGGGCCGTTTCCCCGGCGGCAGGCGGATCACCGGTTTGGCGATCCTCCAGCACCCGGCCAACCCGGAGTTCCCGGGCGACTGGGTCCAATACCCGGAGCTGAACTGGCTCCAACCGACCTTCCCCACCGCCGGCACGCGTTGCCTGCTCCCCACCGACCGTCCGCTGGTCCTGCGCTACCGGCTCTGGATCCATCCGGGCCGGCCCGATCCGGCCGCGCTGGTCGCCGAATGGCAGCGTTATGCCCGGCAAACCAAACCCGACCCGGCACAATGAATGAAATCGCTCGCCACCGACCCGTTCCCCGCACACGATCCTCTGGAACCATGAAACCGCCTGTCTCGAACCTCACCCGCCGGGCCTTCATCGAAAAGGCCGCCACCCTGAGCGCCATCGGCTTTGCCGCCCGGCCGCCGGCGACCGCCCTCGCCGCCGGGCAGCGCCGGCCCGCGCCCAACAGCCGCATTCACCTGGGCATCATCGGTTGCGGCAACATGGGCCGGGTGAACCTGCGCAATTGCCTGGCCGATCCCGGCGTCGTCCTCACCGCCGCCTGCGATGTCTGGGGCGCCCGCCGCGACGCGGTCGTCGCCGCGCACAAGGACACCTGTCGCGGCTACGCGGACTTTCGCGAGATGCTCCAGCAGCCGGACCTGGACGCGGTCATCATCGCCACCCCGCCCCATTGGCACGCCCTGATCGCCATCGCCGCCTGCGAAGCCGGCAAGGACATCTATCTCCAGAAGCCGATGACCATCCACTACGGCGAAAGCCTGGCGGTCCGGGAAGCGGTGCGCCGGCACGGCCGGATTTCCCAGATCGGCACCCAGATCCACGCCGGCGCCAACTACCGCCGGGTGGTCGAGTTGATCCGCTCCGGCCAGCTCGGCCCCATCGGGGTCGCCCGCACCTTCAACGTCATGAACCAGGGCC
>RFJD01000384.1 GCA_003695015.1 Verrucomicrobiota bacterium
GGGCGGCGTGCGCGCGGCGCGCGGTTCCGGCCTTCCCAAGGTGGCCGTCACCGGCGAACTGCATCGCTGGTGGAACGACTATGAGACCGGGGTGGCCACCGCGGAGAACAAGACCGGCTGGCGCGTGGGGGTGGGGGTGGAGATCCCGTTGTTCGGCGGTTTCATGACGCGCCACAAGGTGGCGGAAGCGCGGGCCCGGCTGAACCAACTGCGCCAGCAGCAGATCCTGCTGCGGGAGGGGTTGGGGCTGCAGATCAAGGACGTGTTCCTGGGCTTGATCGCCAATCAGAAAGCCTTCGAGGCCACCGCGGCGGCCCTCGAGGCGGCGAGCGAGAACCGGGACCTCAACACCCGGGCCTATCAAAACGGCCTGGTGGAGACCGAGGAGGTGATTCGCGCCCAGTTGATGGAGGCGCTCATGGAGGCCCGTCATTGGCGGGCGCGGTACGATCAACTGGCTTTGCGTTCCCGGCTGGAGTTCCTCGTCGGGAACGCCCTGCAATCCGCACTGGAGACCCGATGAAGCTCACCCGACCCAGCTTCATCGCCTGTGTGGGCCACGCCGGTTTGGTGCTGGCGCTCTGGCCCTGCCAGGGAGGAGCGCCGGAGGCTGCGGTGGGCAACCCGCAGTCTCCGGATGTCATCCCCTTCCGGCTGGCCGTCACCGAGGCGATGGTCCGCGGGGTCAATGCCAACGACGCGGTGGCCTCCCTGCGGGTGTGGTTGGGAACGCTGGCGGATGTGCATGAAGTTCACGCGCTGCCGGCCCCGCGCCTGTATGCCGACACGGCGGATCTCGCGGAAGCGTTGCGCCGCGAGGAAGCGGACGCCGTGATCGGCACGACCCCCGAGTACTGGAAGCTCCGGGAATACTTGGAGCCGGACGAGCTGATCGTGGGCCTCGCCGGCGGGTCGGTGTGGGAGGACTACCTGCTGGTGGTGTCCGCCCGGGGCGGGGCGGCGGGCCTGTCCCAGCTCCGCGGGCGCCGGCTGGCCTGCTGGCGGGGGCCGCGGATGTCGCTGGCCGAACCCTGGCTGGAAGTGGAACTCGCGCGGGCCAAGTTGCCTCCTTTGCGCGAGTTCCTGTCGGTGACGGACTACGACAAGCTCAGCGGCGCCGTGCTCTCGGTGTTCTTCGGCCGGACGGATGCCTGCCTGGTGAGCCGCCGCGGTTTCGAGACCATGAAGGAATTGAATCCGCAGGTGGGCGCCCGGCTGGTCGTCTTGCGCAGTTCCCCCGGGTATGTGCCGGTCGTGTTCGCATTTCGGAAGGGCTATGTGGGGCGGTTGCGCCAGACCATCCTGGAGAAGCTGCCGGAGATGGAGACCAGCCCGGAGGGACGCCAGATCATCCTGTTCTTTCAGGCTGACGCCTTGATCGTGACCAACGCGAAAAGCCTCGAGCCGGCCTTCGAGGTTCTGGGCGCGGCGGAGGCGTTGCGTGCCTCCGGTCCCGCCGCGGGGCGGGAGCAGGAGGCCGGCCCCACAGGAACCGCCAGCCAACTTCCCTGAGTCCGTCCCATGCATGGAAGCGCCTCCAGATTCGGTTCGAAGCGAGCGGCCCTGCTCCGGTGGGTGGCGGTTCAGGCCGCGGCGGCCATGCTGGGCGTCGCGCTTGCGGGGGGCGAGGCTGTGCCGGCCGGGGAACCGCGGACCCGCGTGGGGTTCAGCCGCCGCATGTTTACGGGGCTCAACGAGAACGACGTGCGGGCGGCGCTCCGGAGCTGGTTTCAGACCCTGATGCAGGAGCGACCGGAGGTGCGGATGGACCCGGAGCCCATGGTTCTGGACGGTGTCGGGCAGGTGGTGGAAGCCCTGCGATCCGGGGCGTTGGAGGCGGTCGAGTTGACCGCCAGGGAGTACGTCGAGGTTTCCCGTCGGTGCCGGTTGGGGGAATTGTTCGCGGGAGCCACCCGGGGGGTGTACGAGGAACAGTTTGTCCTGGTGGCGCGCAAGGCCGACGCAGCCTTCCCGCCGGGGCGGAAGCCGGAGGGGCGGTTGATCGTGTACGACCATTACCGGGCGGATCTGGCGTGGCCCTGGCTCGAGATCTGGCATCGCGAGCACGGACTGCCCCGGCCGGCCACCGGCTACGGCAGGGTTGACCGGAGCGGCCGGCTGGCCCAGGTGGTGCTGCCCGTGTTCTTCGGCCAGGCCGATGCCTGCCTGGTGACGCGCGAGGGTTTTGAACTGATGGGGGAGCTGAATCCCCAAGTGCGCCAGCGGTTGCGGATTGTGGCGGAGTCCCCGCGCGTCGTGCCCGCGGTGCTTTGTTTCTGGCCGGAATCTCCGGCGGCGCTGAAGGAGCCGTTGATCGAGGCCGTTCGGGAGTTGGCTGACTCGGAAGCCGGACGGCAGCTCTTGTGGGTCTTCCGGAGGGATGCGTTGGAGGAAGTGGATCCCGAAGCGATGGCTGGAACCGTGGCGTTGGTGGAGGCGTGGGAACGGTTGCAGGGGACCGGCGATGGTTCGCCCTCCGCCGGGGCCGATGCGAAGGCAGGGAGGCCATGATGCGGACTGTCAGGGCTCCAACATGGTGGTGGGTGGCGGCGGCTGTTTGGGCCTTCGCCCTTCCGCCGTTGGCCGGGGAAACGGGCGGTCTGTCGTCCGGAGCCGATCGAGCGTCCGGCGGAGTCATCCGTTTGGGCATCGGTCCCAATACCTGGACGGGGGTCAACGAAAACGACGCCGAGGCCGCGATCCGGGCTTGGGCGCGATCCATCCTTGCCCGGGAAGGCATCCGGGCCGATGCCGAGGTCCGGCGCTTCAACCGGCCGGAGGGGCTGGCGGAGGCGTTCGGTGCGGGCCAACTGGATTGCGCCGCCCTGGGGACACCGGATTTCCTGTCGATCGAAGCCCGAGTGGGCGCCGACAGTTTTTATGCCGCGGAGCGGGAAGGAGAGATCGCGGTGCGCTACGTCCTGCTGGTGCGGAAGAACGGCGCCATCCACGCATGGCGCGACCTCCGCGGGCGGCGGTTGATCATTCCCCGCACCATCGAAACTTGTCTTGCCCGGGCGTGGCTCGACCTGACGTGCCGGGGTCTGGGGTTGGGTGGCGGCATCGATGCGCTCTGCCGCGTCCGCGAGGTGGACAAACCCATGCACGCCATCCTGCCGGTGTTCTTTGGTCAGGCCGACGCCGGCTTGGTGACGTCCAACGCCTTCCAAGTGGCGGCCGAACTCAACCCGCAATTGCGGCAGAGGCTCGGCGTGCTGGCCGTCTCGCCGCCGGTGATCCCGACGGTGTTCATCGTCAACCAAACGGCCGGCTCGTCCATGGTGCCCGTGATCGAGCGGGCCATTCCGCGGCTTCCGCGTGATCCGAAAGGGCGGCAAATCCTGGCCTTGTGGCAATGCGACGCCATCGTGAGGCGGCCATTGTCCGGGTTGGAGGCCACCCGGGACCTGTGGCGCCGGTGGAAGGAGGGCGGCGTCGATTCCGAAACCCCGTCTCCGAGCCGATGAACGCGACCGTTTCCCAGGATGGATTGACCAGGAGCAGGCGGCGTCGAGATCTCCGGAGCCGGGTCGCGGCCCTGGGGTTGTGCCTCTTGCCGGGCTTGGTGGCAGCCCCGCCATCCCTGCCGGAACTCGAGATCCGGGCCGGGTTGATGAGCTCCGCCTTTGCCGGGGTGAACACCAACGATGCGGAGGCCGCCTTCAAGGTGTTTGTGGAGCAATTGGGAACCCGGAACGGCTACCGGGCCGTTGCCCGGACGACCACCTACGAGCAACTGCCCGAACTCCGCCGCGCCCTGCAAGAGGGGGAAGTGAACATCCTGTTGGTGAACGGCTGGGACTACCTGGAGCTGGAGGCGGAACGATGGACGCCGGCGTTGTTGACGGCCGGGACGCGGGCGGGCGCCGGGCATCGCTACCTGTTGCTGTCGGGTCCCACGGTTTCAGGCCGGACCTTGGAAGCCCTGCGGGGGCGTTCGGTGGGATTGCTCCGGGCGGCCAACGGAGCGTTGGGGGAGTATTGGTTGGCGGGCTTGCTGCGCGCCCGGGGCGCGCCGCCCGCGAAGGAATACTTTCGCGAAGTCCGTGTGGAGGCGCAGGTTTCCCGACTGGTGCTGGGGGTCTTCTTCGGCAAGTTGGATGCCTGCGTCGTCACCCGGGAGGGCTTCGAGACCATGGCCGAGTTGAACCCCCAGTTGGGACGGCGATTGCAGGTGGTGGCCGAGAGCCCGCCGTTGGCCGACGGCCTGGTCTGCGTCAGCCGGGGGGGCTGGCCCTCGGAGAAGCATCGGGCGGACCTGGTCCGGGTGTTGGCGAACCTGGGGGATGATCCGGCCGGCCGGCAACTGATGATGTTGTTTCGGGTCGAGCGTTTGTGGCCGTTCGCACCCGACCATTTGGATGGCGTCCGCGATTTGCGCCGGATGCTGCAGGCGGCGCGGACGGCGACCTCGATTTCCCCGCCATGAGAAAGAAGCGTCCAACCCCCGTCGAGCCTCCTGCCGGCCGGGATCGCCCCCGGCTCCGGTTCGGAGGGATTGCGTTGCGAACCGCGGTGTTTGCCTGGTTGTTGAGCCTGGCCACGTTGGCGGCCTTCATCCTGGGGGTGCAACCGATTCAGAAAAAGGCGTTTGCCTGGTACCTCGAATCGAAGGCCCGGAGCGTGGCCGGCGCGTTGCAGGAGGTGGCCGCCGGGGCTGCCGTGAACGAGGACTACGGCGCGGTGGTGGAGACGTTCATGACGACCGTCCGCTCCGACCCGGAGATCGATTTTCTGGTGCTGGTCCGGAACGACGGTTTCATGCTCATGTTCGATGCCCAGGGATGGCGGATGAGCCATGACACGACGATGGACTGGCGTCCGAGGGACCGGGTGGTGCAAGGCGCCATGGGGCAGGCGCCCTTGTTCCAGCGGGACGCATATGTGCTGGCCTGGCCGCTGTCGTACTCCGGGATCGACTGGGGGTGGATTCACGTGGGGGTGTCCCTGCAGAGCTACCAGCGGAACCTGGAGGCGGTGTACCAGCGGACGGTGGGCGCCGCGGTGGGGTGCCTGGCCGCGGGCCTGTTGCTGGCTCTGGCGTATGCCTCGGGTCTGGTCCGGCCGATCCATGAATTGCGCGAGGCGGTCGAGCGGATTGCCGGCGGGCATTTCAGCACGCGGGTGCCGGTGCGGCGCCGTCATGAGCTGGGGCGTCTGGCGGCCTCGGTCAACACCATGGCGGCCGATCTGCAGAGCCGCGACGAGAACCTCCGGGCCGTGACACAGGTGGCGCGACGGTTGTTGGCGGCGGGGGACTGGCGAAAGGTGCTCCCGGAGGCGCTGGCCATGGTGGGGCAGGCCACCGGAGCCTCGCGGGCCTACTATTTCGAAAACCACACCGGCCCGAACGGAGAGCCCCTGGTTTCGCAGCGGGAGGAGTGGTGCGCGCCCGGGGTGACGTCCGAGCGCGACAACCCGCGGTTGCAAAACGCCCGGCGGGACGATCCCTTGGTGGCCTGGGTGTTCGCCGAGCTGGAGGCGGGCCAGCCGGTGGAGGCGTTGGTCCAGGACCTGCCGTCCGAGTTCCGGGAGGTCGAGGAGGCCCAGGGAGTGCAGAGTTTCCTGGTGGTTCCGGTGCGTGTGCGGGGGCGGTTGTTTGGTTTTCTGGGTTTGGATGAGTGCTCGACGCCGCGCCGCTGGTCGGAGCTGGAGAAGGAGAGCCTGGGGACGGTGGCCAGCATGCTGGGCAACGCCATCGAGCGGCAGCAGATTCTCGAGGAACTGGAACGGGCGCGGGAAGAGGCGGTGGCGGCCAATCAGGCCAAGAGCCAGTTCCTCGCCAACATGAGCCATGAGATCCGCACCCCCATCACCGGGGTGATCGGGATGTTGCAGTTGCTGGAGAACACCTCGCTCTCGGCGCGGCAGGCCCGCTACGTGAGCCAGGCCCTGCGGTCCGCCGACACGCTTCTGCGGGTGGTCGGCGAGGTGCTGGATTTCTCCCGCATCGAGGCCGGGCGGATCGAGCTGGCCCGGGAACCGTTTCACTTGGGCGAGATGCTGCGGTCGGTCGTACGGCTGTTCGCCGTCCGGGCCGAGCAGAAGGGATTGGAGTTGGTCTTGCGGACCGACCCGCGCCTGCCCATGCACGTGATCGGGGACGAGCACCGACTGAAGCAGGTGTTGCTCAACCTGCTGGGCAACGCGGTGAAGTTCACGGAAATGGGGCGCGTGGTGGTGTCCTGCCGCCTGGAGTCGCCGGCCTCGCAGAGCCCGGCGACGCTGCGGTTCGAGGTGGAGGACACCGGACCGGGCATCCGGCCGGAGATGCTGAAGCGGTTGTTCGAGCCGTTCACCCAGGGGGATTCCTCCATGGCGAGGCGACACGGGGGCACGGGCCTCGGGTTGGCGATCGCCTCCTCGCTCTGCCGGCTGATGGGCGGCCGGTTGGAGGTCCAGAGTCAGCCGGGACGCGGGGCCCGGTTTGGCTTCACTTTGCGGCTCCCGTTGGCGGCGCCGCCGGACCGGGATGCGCCATGGAGCCAGCACACGCTGGCGGGCCGTTCCGTGTTGGTGGCGGATGACTGCCCCGTGGTGAGGCAATTGTTGGCCGAACACCTCCAATGGTGGGGCTGCCGGGTGGAGGCGGCCGCCGACGGCCAGGAGGCTTGGACGCTGCTGCAGGAGCGCCTGGCGGAAAACGAGTCTTTCGACGTGGCGGTGCTGGACTGGCGGATGCCCCGGCTCAACGGGGTCGAGCTGGCCCGCCGGATTCGGGAAGTGTCGGCTCTCCAGCAGATGAAGCTGGTTTTGCTGACCAGTTTCATCGAGGAGGCGGGCGTCCAGCAACGGCTCCCGTTCAACGCCTGGCTGGTCAAGCCGGTGGACACTTCCGAATTGTATGATGCGCTCACCTTGGTGCTGACCGGCCGGGAGGCCGGTCCCGCGCGAACCGGGCCGGAGCCCGCGCCCCCCGCCCGGACCCGCTTCGAGGCCCGGGTGCTGGTGGCCGAGGACAACGAGATCAACCAGGAAGTGGCTGCGGCCATGTTGGCGGAACTGGGGTGCCGGTGTGATTGCGTGGCCGACGGACAGGCAGCCGTCGAGGCGTGGCGCACGGGGCGCTACGACCTCATTCTGATGGACTGCCAGATGCCCGGCATGGACGGCTACGAGGCCACCCGCCGCATCCGGGAGCAGGAGGGACCGGGCGGCGCCGGGACCGGCAGGCGGATTCCCATCGTGGCCCTCACGGCCCACGCCGCCGCCGAGGACCGCGACCGGTGCCTGGCGGCGGGCATGGACGACTACCTGCCCAAGCCGCTGGTGCGCGAGGTGCTGCGCGCCACCTTGGAGCGCTGGCTGGCGGGCCGGGCGGCGGGGGAGGAACCCCGGCCGTCGGACCTTGAGCCCGCGGCCGCCACCGTCGATCCGGAGGTGCTGAACTGGCCGGAACTGTTGGAACGGTGCGGCGGGCAGGAGGCGGTCGCCCGACGGCTGCTCTCCCGATTCATGGAACAGGGCAGGGAGACGTTGGCGGCCCTGCAAGAGGCCGTTCGCGCGGGTGACCTCGAGCAGGTCGGATTTCTCGCCCACCGGCTCAAGGGCGCGGCTGCGACGGTGGCGGCGGTGCAAGTCCGGGCCGCGGCCGAGCGGATCGAGCAGGCGGCCCGCGACGAGGCGGAGGAGGTGGAGGTCGGCTTGGGCGAGCTGGAGAACGCTTTGAGACGCCTTGGCAGGCAATCCGTGGCCGCCGGCCCGGCCGGAGGAACCGCTGCGGCGTTGGGAACCCAACCAGAACCACCAACCCCGACAACGCAATAGGAGGTTGCAATGGAGTCGAAAAAGGAACCCAGTGGGCGGAAACACCGGTTGGTGTTGGTCGATGACGATCCCACCACCGTGGCCATGGCGGAGGAGATGTTGCCGCCGGAGGAATTTGCCCTGCGAACCTTCACCGACCCTCTGGCAGCGTGGCAGGCCTTGGAGCAGGAAGTCCCCGACTTGTTGGTGCTGGACATCCTGATGCCCGGGTTGGACGGCTTGGAGTTCTGCCGCCGGGTGCGGCGGTACCCTTGGGGGGTGGATCTGCCGGTGCTGGTGATGACGGCCAAGGACGACCACGCGGCCATCAACGCAGCCTTCGAGGCGGGGGCGACCGACTTCACCCCCAAGCCGGTCAACTGGGTTCTGGAGGTGCACCGGCTTCGGTTTCTGTTGCGCAGCGCGGAGATGACCCGGCAAATCCGCCTCCAAGAGGCGGCCATGCGGCAGGCCAAGGACGAATGGGAACGGACCTTCGATTCGATCTCCGACGGGGTGTTTGTGTTCGACGCCGACTGCCGCCTCAAGCGGGTGAACCTCGCGGCGGCCCGGATGTTGCGCCAGCCGCGGGCCGGGCTGCTGGGCAAGAATTGCCGCGAGCTTTTTGCCTGCCCGCAGGATGAATGTGTCTTCGGCTGTCCGTTGCGCGAAACCCGCGACAAGGGCGACACGACGACGCTGGAATGGAGTCCGCCCTACCCCGGCGGGCGGTGGCGCAGCACCGTGGGGCGGGTGCCGGGCGGGGAGCAAGAACCTCCCCTGTATGTGTTCACGGCTCTCGACCGCACGCCCTGGCTGCAAATGGAGGCACGGCTCCGTCAGGCCGAGAAGCTTCAAGCCATCGGCCGGTTGGCCGGCGGGGTGGCCCATGATTTCAACAACCTGCTCAGCGTGGTGCTCACCAACACGGAACTGGCCATGGAAATGGCCGGGAACTGTCCCAAGGCCAAGGGATACTTGGAGGAGATTCTCCGGGCGGCGGAACGTTCGGCCGAGCTGACCCGCCAGTTGCTGACCTTCGCCCGGAAGCAGCCGATCCAACGCCGACCCACCGATCTCAACCGGGAGATCCAGGAGATGCGGTCCATGCTTCAGCCGTTGATCGGCGAGCAGGTGGAGTTGCTTCTGGAATTGGCGGATGAGTTGCCGGCCGTCCTGGTCGATCCCACCCAGATCACCCAGGCGCTCACCAACTTGTGTGCCAACGCGCGCGACGCCATCGCCGGGCCCGGCCGCGTGGTGATTGGCACCGCGGCCGTCGAACTGACCCAGCCGCCGCCCAAGGCCTGGGGCAAGCCGCGGCCGGGGCGCTTCGTGCGGCTGACGGTTCGCGACAACGGCTCCGGCATCCCGCCGGAACAAATGGAGCGGCTTTTCGAACCCTTCCACACCACCAAGGAGGTGGGCCGGGGCACCGGTTTGGGGCTGGCCAGTGTGCTTGGCGCGGTGGAACAAAACGAGGGCTTCATCGAAGTCGAGAGCGCCCCCGGTCAGGGAACCGCCTTCAAGCTCCACCTGCCCGTGACCACGGAAGCCCCCGCGGACGCCCCCGGTGCTTCTTCCGGTGGCACGCCGGCCGGCCAGCCGTCCTCCCGCCGGTTCACCGTGCTGTTCGTGGAGGACGAACCGTCGGTCCTGAAGCCCGGTGTGCGCGCCTTGGAACAAGCGGGATACCGCGTGCTGGCCGCAGGCACCGCGCGGGAGGCGCTGGCCCTGGCGGCAACCGCTCCGGACATCGACCTGTTGATCACCGACGTGGTCATGCCGGAAATGAACGGCAAGGAACTCTGCGAACGGCTCCGCGCCACCCGCCCGGGGTTGCCCGTGTTGTTCGTCTCCGGTTACGCCCGGGACATCATCGCCGGACAGGGCGTCCTGCCCGGGGACCTGCATTTCCTGCAAAAGCCTTTCAGTCTCAAAACACTGGCGGCCAAGGTGGGCGAAATTCTCCGGGGCGGATCCGCGGCTTGAACGGCGGACGACATGGTTTGGGCACGGGGCCGGCGCCGGAGCCGGCCCGTTTTTTCTGGCCCTCGAACCGAGGGGCAGGGCAGAGTGACCACGATGTCCGGCTGAGCCTTCGGTGACGCGGATGCCTTGGTTCGTGCGCCGCGGGCTTGGCCGGAGCCAGCAAGTTTGTGAGCGAAAGATGACGACACGACGCGCTTTTCTCCGACGAACCGCCATGGGTGGACTGGGATGGATCAGCCTGCCCGCGTTGGTTCCTTCGACGGTCCTCGGCCAGAACGGCCCCAACAGCCGCATCGGCGTGGGACTCATCGGCATGGGGCTCATCATGCGGGGGCATCAGAACCA
>RFJD01000385.1 GCA_003695015.1 Verrucomicrobiota bacterium
CCGGTGTCCAGCAACGAAGTGTCCTGCGGTTCGTAGATGATCTGCTTGCCCCAGGCGTCCAGCAGCTTGGTGCCGGGCTTCAAGTAGGGGCCCTGCCAGCGTTCGGCCAGAGCCTCGTTCTCGAACTGCGGCTTGACCAGGAGGGCCCCCAGCCCCCCTTCGTCCTCGGTCGGGTAGTGGCCCACGTTGAGCCGGTAGTTGTCGAGCGCGCTCTGGACCTGCAGCAGCAAAAGCCGGGTGGTGTTTTTCTCCGCCCCCTGTTGCTGCGGCAGCACGTAAACCACCAACGCCGCGGCCAGCATCATGAGGATCACGATGACCAGCAGGATTTCGATGAGAGTGAAACCGGCCGCGCGCGCCGGGCGCGAGGCTCTTCGCGAGAAGTGCTTGAGGTTCATTTTCGTGAACACGACTGAACGACGTCTGTAGCGCAAACAGACGCTCATGGCGAGCCGGCGATTCACCGGCGGCCCGAGGGCCGGGGGCCGCGGACCCGCTCTCCCGCAATCAAGGCAATTAATGGTTCGTATTTTTCAATTCCCGAAAAGCCCGCCACCGCCCGCCTCTCGATAGTCGTTTCGGTCCGGAGGAACGGGCCGGCCCGTCAACCGAGCGTGCCTCCCCGCCCGACCGCCCGCGTTCCTCCCGACGCCAACAATGCAAGACGGCATGGACTCAACCGCCACGAGCAAAGGCACCCGCCCGGCAGGAGCCCGTCCGCATGCCGGCCATCGGTGGGAAACCGCCTACGGCTATGCCCGCGATTTCCTCGACAACCGGTTCGTGTACGTCGTCATCTCGCCGCGCGCCCGGGGGCTGTCGGTCGGCATCAACATGAACCCCGACCGGGCCTGCAATTTCGACTGTGTCTATTGCGAAGTGGACCGCTCCAGTCCTCCCCGCGCCCGGGAGCTCGACATCCCGGTCATGGTCGAGGAACTGCGGCACACGCTCGAGCTGGCCCACACCGGCCGTCTGCGGGAGCGCCCCGGCATGGGCAACCTGCCGGACGAACTCCTCTACCCCCGGCACGTCGCCCTCAGCGGCGACGGGGAGCCGACCCTCTGCCCCAGCTTTTGCGAGGCCCTCGAGGCTCTCGCCCATCTGCGTGCGCTGGGAGGCATCCCGTACTTCAAGATGGTCTTGGTCTCGAACGCCTCCGGCTTGGACCGGCCCGAGGTCCAGCGCGGCCTCCATGCCCTCACCCAACAGGACGAACTCTGGCTGAAGCTGGACGCCGGCACCGAATCCTGGTTCCGCCAGATCAACCGCCCCAGCGTCCCCTACCGCAAGATCCTCGACAACATCCTGCTGACCGCCCGGACGCGCCCCGTGGTCATCCAGAGCCTGTTCCCCCGCTTCAACGGCTTCGAACCCGGCGACGCCGAAATCGATGCCTACGTCCGGCGGCTGCGCCATTTGGTCCAAAACGGAGCCCGGGTCGCCTTGGTGCAGATCTACTCCGCCATGCGCCCCACCATGCTGCCCCACTGCGGCCACCTGCCCCTGCGCTCGCTCTCCCGCATCGCCCAAGCCGTGCGGCAGGGCACGGGATTGCGGGTGGAAGTCTACTGATCGGAGGAGCCCGCCGGCGCTCCGCTGCCCGTCCCCCGTGGCAAGCACGAAATCGCCTGCGGGCCCGGCCGGGCCGGGGATAAGCAAAGCCGGCGGGTTGTCATCAGTTTCATTGAACCGTTGACAAGAAAGTTGCCGTGCGCGCTAAATTGCGCTTGCCGCCTGCCGGTCGTTGTGCGTAACTTGGCCTCCGGATGGCAACATCGGTTGGGATCATGGGCTCCCAACCGGCCAACCGGAGGCGCAAACGATGAGCAAGAACGGCAACGAGCTGGTGGACGTCCTCAGGAATTCCCGCCTGTTCACGGAGTTCTGCCGTTCGTTCAACACCCTGACCCATCTGCCGCTGACCCTGCGGCCGGTCGAGTCCTGGCAGCTCCCCTACCACGGCAAACCGAACGAAAACGGCTATTGCGCCATCATGGCGCGCAAGAGCAGCGCCTGCGCTTTCTGCCTGCAAACTCAGCAACGGCTCAGTGAGATCTCGACGGAAACGCCCCACAGCGTCACCTGCCCTTCGGGGCTGACGGAGACCGCGGTGCCCATCCGGCTGGGCGACAAACTGCTCGGCTTCCTCCAGACCGGCCAGATGTTCACGCGCAAGCCCACCAAGGCGCAGTTCGAGCGGGTGGCCCGCCAGGTCCAGGAATGGGGGGTGGACGTCGATCCGGAAGAGCTCCAGCGCGCCTACTTCAGCACGCCGGTGGTCTCGCCGGCGCAACACAAGTCGATGACCTCGATGCTGGAGATCTTCTCCCAGCACCTGGCCTTGGTGAGCAACCAGATCATGGTCCGGCAACAGGCGCCCGAACCGCCCATGATCGCCAAGGCCAAGGCCTACATCGAGGAGCACCAGAGCGAGCCCATTTCCCTCAAGGACGTGGCCCGCGCGGTCAACACCAGCACCTTCTACTTCTGCAAGGTCTTCAAGAAGACGACGGGCATCAACTTCACCGAGTACGTCTCCCGCATCCGCATCGAAAAGGCGAAGAACCTCGCCCTGAACCCGAACCTGCGCATCAGCGAAATCGCCTTCGAAGTCGGGTTCCAGTCCCTGACCCACTTCAACCGGGTGTTCAAGCGGATCACCGGGATGTCCCCCACCGAATACCGGGCCCAGTTGCCGGTGCGTTGACCGGTTGGTCTCCCGCAAGCCGTCCCCCCCGCGGGACGGCTGTTGCTTGACCCCCGCCGCCGCCCGCGAGCAGACTCGCGGCCATGTATTGGATGATCGGCGGCGACGGACGCGAGTACGGCCCGGTGGAGGCGGACCAACTCCGGACGTGGATCGCCGAGCACCGGGCCAACGCCCAGACACTCGTCCGCCGGGAGGGGGAAAGCGATTGGGTGGCCTTGGGCACTCTGCCCGAGTTTGCCGAAGCGCTCCGGCAGGCTTATCCCACCGTCCCTCCGGTCCCGCCCGTTTCACCCACCCCCACCATGGCCGTCCCGCCAACGCGCACGTTCGAGCCCGCGGGCGGCACTCTCGACGTGGGGGCCTCGCTCACCCGGGCGGTCCAGTTGCTGGGGCGCAACTTTCCGCTCTTCGCGCTGGGCTCGCTGATCCTCTGGCTGCTTTCGTTCCTGGGCCAAACGGTGGTGTGCGCCGGCCCGATCGCCGCCCTGCTGTTGACCGGGCCGCTGACTTCCGGCCTTTGCCTGGTGATGTTGAAACGGGCGCGGAACGAACCGGCCGCTCCCCGCGATCAATTCACGTTCATGGGCCCCTTGTTCGTCCCGTTCATGCTCCTGGGGGTGGTGCACCAGGTGGCCGTCGGCCTGGGCATGGTGCTCTGCGTCGTCCCCGGCCTGGTCCTCGCGTGGCTCTGGAGTTTCGCCTTCGTGATCGCCGCCGACCGCCAGTGCGGTTTTTGGGACGCGTTGCGGGCGAGCGCCGGGCTGGTCCGCGCCCGGCCCCTCGCGACCTTGGTGTTGGTGACGGTGGCCTGGCTGCCTTCCATCCTCGCCTCGGCCTACGTCCTCTGGCAGATGAGCGCCTATTCCAACGAGTTGTTCTTCGCCACCGGCGTGTTCGACTTCGATGCCGAGCGGTTCGAGATGTTCGCCCGTCGGGCCGCCGGACTCGAAATGCAGCGGCTCTTGGTGCTGTTGTTCAATCTTCCGTTCGGTCACGCGGTGATCGTGCAGGCTTATGCCGACCTCACAAGCAGCGCCGCCCCGGAAACGGCGTGATCGCCCCACCGCTTGGGGCTGCGTGATCACGAATTTGCTGACCCTGCCCGGCTTGGGGTCGTTGGCGGCCGGACGCAAGGTGGGTTACGCGCAGGCCGCACTGGCGGGCATCGGCTTCGCCGGGACGGTGGTCTCGCTGGCGCTCGTGCTGTGGGACTGGGCCCAAACCGGTCGCCGGCCGCAGGAAATCACCCCGCCGCTGATGGGCGGCCTCGTGGCCATCGGGCTGTTCGCCGTGGCCTGGCTGTGGGCCCTGGCCACCAGTCTGGCCATCCTGCGGGACGCCCGGAAACAACCAGAAGAAGGCGCTCCGCCCCGACTGACACCTCCCCGACTGGATGGCTGAAAAGCTCCCGGCCCGAAACGCCGCTGGCCGGGGTCACGGTCGTCCGGTCCCCCGTTCCCAACGCTCGACCCGCAACAGGCCGCCCGCCAGGAATCGTGCCTGATGCCGGCGCAGCCCGGCGGCCGCCAAGGCCGGCGAAGGATCCTCGAGTCGCCGGACGCCCAAACCGGTCGCCACCCCGAAAAACGCGTAGAGCAGCCGGATCAGCGCTCTTGCCGGGAATGCCCGCCAGCCCCCGGGCACGTTGAAATCCGCCCAGACCAGGCAGCCGCCCTCGGGCAACCCCCGCGCGAACCGGGCCGCCACGTCACGCAGCTCCGGGCCCGTGAAACAATCCAAAACAAAAGGCAACGCCACCGCGTCGTGCACGCCCGCCGGCGGGGACCACACCCGGAGATCCGCATGGACGAATCGGACGTCGTCGGCGTCGCCGCCCTCCCGCTCCCAAGCCCGCCGGGCCCGGCGCAACATCCCCCCGCTGGCGTCCACCACGGTCACCGGGCCGACCGGACGTCGCCGTTTCAACGCGGCCAGCAACCGGCCCGGCCCTTCGCCCGCCAGCAGAGGGTGCCGGCTGTCCTCGATCCATGCCGCCAAAACCCGGCGGGCCCGCTGCATCCAGCCAAAGGCCAGGGCGGTTTCCAGCACCGGGTACACCGCCGCCACGCGATCGAAATCAGGCGGCCGACTCATGGACGGGGGTTTGCCGCGCGCGTGGACGGTTCCACCACCAACCGGCCAACAGCGCGCCCAGGCCGTAGGCGACCACGTCGCGCCAGTCGCCGACGGCCGCGGCCCAGACCAGCGGCGCCAAGACCTCGCAAGCCACCGACCACACCAGCCAGTGCAGGCCGATCTCGCTCCAACGCGGCGGCAACGAAGGAGGACGCCACCCCAGCCGGCCATGGATCCAGAGCAGGGGCGGCAGGGCCACCGGCAACAACAGGAAATCGTCCCACCAGCACGCGAGCCACACCCCGCCCACGGCTGTCCGCGCCCAAAACCGGTTGGCCAAGTAGAGCCCCGCGGCCGTCAACCAGAAAGGATCGCGCCACCAACGGGCCGGATTCACAGGGAGCCGATGATCATCACCAAGGCGGCGGCCAGGGCCAGGAGCACCTTCAACAACGTGATCATGCCCGGGCCTCCGCCACCAGCTTCTCGAACAGCCGCCGCTGCTCGATCATGGCCGCCACGCGATCCGGCGGGTTGGTCCGCGCCTCCAACAACACCCAGCCGCGGTAGCCGACGCCCACCAGCAGCCGGATCAACTGCGGATACGGATAGGAACCGACGTTGAACTCGCGGACGTGGACGGTGTCGCCCAAGCGGTCCTTGACGAGGTTGAAGTTGGCCTCCAATCCGCCGTCTGCCAGGTCCTCGTTGTTGCAGTTCCAACAAACGGTGGCGTTGGGGTGATCCGCCACCTGCATGATGGCGTGGATGGTGGGCAGGTGGGCGCATTGACCGTGGACCTCGAGCCGGATTTGCTGTCCGAGATCCGCCCCGTAGGCGGCCAGTTCATTGAGGCAACGGCCGATCTGCTCGATGGTCTTCTCGCGCGGAACGCCTTTGACGAAGTCGTTGGGCTTGACCTTGACCCCGCTGCCGCCGATGTCGCGGCTCAACCGGAGCCAGGCCTTCGTGTTTTCGATGTTGCGCCGCAGCGCCTCCGGGTCGGCGTAGTGGAAGGCTTCGTTCGTGCCCATGCCCACGCAGGTCACCGGGCTGTCCTCGAAACGGCGCCGCACCTCGCGCCGTTCCGCCGGTGTCAGGCGCGGACTCACCCCGTGCCGGTGATCCACGCGCAGCTCGACCCCAAGAAGGCCGGTTTTCTCGCAATTGGCGATCAGGGTCGGCAAATCCCAATCCCGCCCCCACTGGTAGGTCACCAGACCAAAACGCATCCGCCGGACCGGCGACTCCGCCGCGGTCGAGCCCCCACCCAAGGGAAGCCCTGCCGCCAGCGGCAACCCCGCAGCGGCCATTCGTTGCAAGAAAGAACGTCGGTTCATTTTCTGATTCCGGAAGGCTTTGTCCCGGCCCCGTCCCCGCCGCTTGCGGTGGCGCCGGGACTGCGGACCGATGCCATCAAAATCCCCCCGCCCCGACAAGCCGGAAGGACCGGGCCGGCCCGCGCACCGGCCGGCCGGTGTCCCCGGGGCCGCGCCACCCGGACCGACCTGGCCGCCTCGCCGGCCTTGACTTGCTCCCACGGCGGACCACACTCACCTCATGCAATCCGCGGCAAGATGGGGCGGCTTGGCGTTGGCTTGGGCTCTGGTCACCCAGGCCCAGCCGGTGCCGGATTTCCAGCTTCAGGACGTCAACCCCGCTTCGCCCCGACACCAACAACCGGTTTGCCCGCGTGATTATCTGCTGCAGGTCTCGGCCTGGTATTTCGGCGCGGCCGGGTGAGGCTATTGCCGTGCCCAGTTCGGGTACCTGCAACAAATCGCCGAAGAGTTGGAAGCGGCCCGCCCGGCCCTCCACATCGAGATCCTGGGCATCAACCGGATCGGGGAGGACCCATACAACTCCCTCATCACCGAGGGCCGGACGCTGTCCTGGCTGCAGGACACACCAGAAGCCGCCGTCTGGGAGCATTGGGGCGTGACCTATCGCGATGTCCGCATCCTCGACCCGCAGAACCGCCTCTACGGCGTGTTCAACCTCACCGTCTTCAACCTCGCCATCGAGACTAACCGCGAGTTGCTCAAACAACGCCTGCTCAACGCCGCCAAGTTCATCGACACCGACAAGGACCGGCTGTTGGACGACTGGGAAATGCTGCACTTCGGCAGCCTGGACCCGGAACCCGGCGACGACCCCGACGGCGACGGCCGGAACAACGCGGCCGAATTCGCCTTCGCCACCGATCCGACCCACGCCGCAGACCCGGCCCCTGTCCAACTCCTGCCGCCGGAGAATGGGGCGGCCCCCGCATGGACCGTGGTCGTGCGGCGGCGGCTGGGTGACGCCCTGGCCTACGGCGTGGCGGCCTCCCGTCAATGCATGCCATGGGTGATCGAGCCGGACGCCATCAGGCCGGCGGGCCAAGTCGAAAACCTCTACGACGGCACGGGAGCGGGGCGGGTCCTGTACCGGCTCGAATGGCCGGAGGGCATCGCCCCGGCGAA
>RFJD01000386.1 GCA_003695015.1 Verrucomicrobiota bacterium
GAACCGGCCGTTGACGATCGGCTGTGGCGTCCCCACCGGAGCCGTGCGGCTGGCGCCATCGCGCTCGATCGTTTCCAGCTCGGCCACCGGGGTGAAGATTGCCGTGTACGCGTTCGCCTGCCCGATGACCACCGCCCGCGGGTTGTTCGTGTCGCCGTCGCCCCATCCGGCGAACGCATACCAGCGGTCCGCCACCGCGGTCAGGGTGACCGTTTCCCCCGCGGCGTAGAAATCGCGGGCCGGCTCGCGCTCGACCCGGCCGCCGCCTTCGACCATCACTTCCAGCGTCCGGGAGGCAAACGTGGCTTCGAACTCGACCTCCGCGATGGCCAGCTCCTGCTCGACCATGGCGTCCCCGTCCTGATCGAGGTTAAGCCATCGGAGCACCAGATACTGCCCGGGCATCCAGATCAACCCCTCCACTGTCGTCTCCAAGCGCTGCCGGTTGCCCTCCAACTTGCCGTCGATGGCCATCCAGCGGAGCCCGAATCGCGGCGCCTCGAACCGCAACGGCGGCAGATCGACGACCGGCCTTGCCAACACCCCCTCCAGCCCGGCCGGCGGCAGTTGGATCGGAGCCTCGAACGCCTGAACCACCGCGTATCCCACCGCCAGATAATCCCCGGGCCCGGCGCCGGTGATGGTCCATTGCTCGCCCGTCCAACCCAGCCGAAAGCTTTCGATCGGCAGATCGCCGGCATTCCGAAACACCAGCACCGCCATGTGGCTACTGCCCCGGGCGTAGGTGTGCAGGCTGCCGTTCCGGACAAACAACCCGGCATCCAGCCCCGCCGCCGTCCAACCGCCACCGGGCCCGGCCCTGTACAGGAACCAACCCGCGCCATAAGCCGGCGGCTCACCCGCGGCAAACGACCGGAAATCCTCCCGCCACATCCCGCCGGTGTAATCGACCGCTCCAACCCCTCGCCCCACGAACGCCGCTGCCAACGCCATCGCCAGCCTCCAAACCACCCGGCAGCTCCCGCTGGCCGCCGGCCGGCGCCCTCCGGGAGATCCTTCCCGAACCCGACGCGCCCCGAAGCGCCGCAGCTTGATTCCGTGGAAAATCATCAACCCGCTGATACTCCATCCGTCCCCAACCGGCAAACCTCTTCCCGGCACCGCATGCCGCCCCGCCCAAGCCCGCCATTATCCTTGCCGTCCCCGGCGCCGACTCGTCATCCTTCGCCCCCGTCATGAACACACCGATCCACCGCACACCGCATCGATCCTTCCGGTTTCACCTGCTGCGGCTGGGCGCCTGTCTTGCGGGCGCGGTCCTTCTGGCCGCCGGCCGACCGGACCCCAAGTGGTACTCCATCCACCCGTTGCCCGACGACCCGGACAATCCCATGGTCGCCTTCGCCATCGGGGATCTGAAACAGGCCCTCCGCCAGGCCGGCTACCTCGAGAAGGCCGAGGGCGGCGACCTCCAGATCCGTTTCAGCCTCTTCGAACCCGGCATGGGCCCCCAGTCCTACCGCATCCACCGCGACGGCGCGGACACCATCCGCATTGTCGCCGGCGACGCCCTGGGGGCGATGTACGGCGGCTTGGATGTGGCTGAAACCATCCAACTCGGCGGCGGCCCGGAGGCGGTCCGGGAAAAAGCCCGCAAACCCTACCTGCTCCGCCGCGGCCTCAAGTACAACATCCCCTTCGACGCCCGGGCCCCCAGTTACGACGACACCGGCACCGCGGCCCAGAAGGCCATCCCGGTGATGTGGGACTTCGACTTCTGGCGGGAGTTCCTCGATACCATGGCCCGCAACCGCTACAACGTCCTCACCCTCTGGACCGACCACCCCTACCCCGGCATCGTCCGGCTGCCCAAGTATCCCGGCGTCAACTACGACGACGTCTGCGTCCTGAAGGAAGAGGTCACCCCCGGGACCAACCGCCACTTCGACGACCTCGACATGCACGATCCCGCCCCCTTCAAGGTCATCAAGCGGATCAGCCTGGACGACAAAATCGCGTACTGGAACCGCGTCTTCGACTACGCCGAGGCCCGGGGCATCGAGATCTACGTCTTCCACTGGAACATCTACATGTTCGGAGCCAAGGGCCGGCACGGCATCACCGACCGGATGGACAACCCCAAGACCATCGAATACCTCCGCTACGCGATTGCCGAGTTCCTCAAGACCTACCCGCAGATCGACGGCATCGGCATCACCGCCGGCGAACACATGCTCGGCCGCAAGGAGGCTTCCATGAGCGTCGAACAATGGCTTTGGGAAACCTACGGCCAGGGGGTCATGGACGCCCTGCGCGCCCAACCCGACCGCCGGATCCGGATCATCTTCCGCCAGCACATGGCCAACCTCGACAAGATCGTCCGAGCCTTCTCCGCCTTCGAAGGCCCGTTCAACACCGGCCACAAATACGCCCGGGCCCGGCTCTACTCGACCACCACCTCCCCCTACCTGGACTTCGAGTATCGCGCCGACCTCGAACGCGAAAAGGTTCCCTGCTGGCTCAACCTCCGCAACGACGACATCTTCGTCTTCCGCTGGGGCGATCCCGACTACGTCCGCGAGTTTCTCCAAAACGTCCCGCGCGACCTCATGCGCTGGGAAGCCGGCTTCTACATGGGCCCGGACGGCTACGTCTGGGCGCGGGATTTCGCCGCCCGGGAACGCTCCTTCGCCATCCGGACCGAGTTCGACAAACACTGGTACCGCTTCCTGCTCTGGGGCCGGTTGGGCTATGACCTGACGCTGACGCGCGACTACTTCGAAGCCCTCCTGGCCCGGCGCTTCCCCGGCGTGGACGCCCGGCTTCTTTACGACACCTGGCAGGCGGCTTCCCGCATCGTGCCGCAGGTCAACCAGTTCTTCTTCCGCGTGAACGACTTCCAGTTCTCGCCCGAGGGATGCATCGACAACCACGGCTTCCTCACCGTCGATGATTCCTTCTTCAAGTACCCGCCTCTTCGGGGTTCCGGCATCCTCTCGGTCCAGGAATACGCCAAGGCCGTCCTCGCCGGC
>RFJD01000387.1 GCA_003695015.1 Verrucomicrobiota bacterium
CGGCTCGGCGCGGGTGGCGGGTTGGGACGTCCAGACCCAGGCCCTCGAGGCGCGCCGCCATCTCGCTTACGTGCCGGACTTTCCGTTCCTCTACGAGAAGCTCACCCCGTGGGAGTTCCTGCGGTTCACCGGCCAGTTGTTCCGCATGGACGACCGCACCATCCGCGAGCGCTCGGAGGAACTGGCTCATCGGTTCGGCCTGTTGTCCTTCATGGACAAGACGATCGAGGGGCTTTCCCACGGGACCCGGCAACGGGTGGCCATCGTCTCCGCGCTCATGCACGATCCGCAGGTGTTCGTGCTGGACGAGCCGATGGTGGGGCTCGATCCCCATTACGCGCGGATCCTGAAGGACACGTTGCGGGAACGAACCGCCCATGGGATGACGGTGTTCGTCTCGACCCACCAGTTGAGCGTGGCCGAGGAAATGGCGGACCGCATCGGCATCATGCACCGCGGCCGGATGCTGGCGGTCGGCACGCCGGAGGAATTGCGTGCCCGGAGCGGCGCCACCGGCGCGCTGGAGCGGGTGTTTCTGGCCCTCACCGAACAGGAGGCGCAGTTCCATGAAGAACAATCCGGAAGGCGTGGTTGAGGCGCCGGAAGCGGCGGTGGCCACGGCGGTGAGCGCGGCGGCCCGCGGGTCCTCCGAAGCCGGCGAGACCGGTCTGCTGGCGTTGTTGGTGCGGGTGAACCTGATTCAGGCCGGCCGCCGCATCGGCGAAATCGGCCGGCGCTCGCCCGTGTTGACGCTCTTCATCCTGCTGTTCCTGGGGGGGTACGCGTTGCTGGCCTACGCGTTGTTCGACCGCGGCTTGCGCTTTGCCGGCAGCTTTCCGGGGTTGGGGCCGGTGCTGGTCGAGCGGATGTTGTTCCTGCTGTTCGCCTGTCTGTTCGCCCTGTTGCTGCTGAGCAACCTGATCATCAGCTACACCAACCTCTTCCGGAACCGCGAAGTCTGGTTCCTGCTGCCCCAACCGCTCTCACCGCGGGTGATCTTCCAGTGGAAGTTCATCGAATCGACGGTGCTGGCCTCGTGGGCATTCCTGTTTCTCATCGCGCCGTTGCTGACCGCCTACGGCTTGCGGCAGGGCGCGCCCTGGCACTTCTACCCGGCCACGCTGGTGTTGATGGCCTTGTTCATCGTCCTGCCGGCGGTGCTCGGGACGTGGCTGGCGGTGCTGACGGCGCGGTTCCTGGATCGGCGCGCCTTCCAAGTCACCGCGCTGTGCCTGGCGGGCATCGGGCTGGTCGCGGCGTTCTTCTATTTCCAGCCCGAGGTCGTCACCGACGAGGAACTCGAGACGCGCGTGCTGGCGGTCCTGGACCGCTTGTTGATGCGCACCCGGTTCGCGCAGTACCCCTTGCTGCCGAGTTACTGGCTGGCCTCGGCCGTCCAGCAATGGGCCGAAGGCGGCGTGCGGGGCGGGTTGTTCTTCGGCGGCGTGCTGCTGAGCCACGTGCTGTTGCTGGGCGGGATCACCCTCACGGCCATGGGCGGGCCCTTCTACCGGGCCGCCTCGGCGGTGCAGAGCCGCACCTCGGCCTTTGGGGGGGCGGGCTGGTGGAACTTTTGGCGGCTGGGCCGACGCCCCCGCGGGTTCACCTGGCCGGTGAGCTGGTTGGAACGGGCCTTGGAATGGCTGACCGGTCTGCCGGCGGATGTGCGCGCCCTGATCCTGAAGGACCTCCGCCTCTTCTGGCGGGACACTTCCCAATGGGCGCAGACGCTCGTGTTGTTCGGGCTGCTGATGGTCTATTTCATGAACCTCCGCCATTTCAGCCAGCGGTTGACCAACCCGTTCTGGGTCGTGGTCATCAGCTACCTGAACCTCGGCGCCTGCTCGTTGAACCTGGCCACGGTGACGACCCGCTTCGTCTATCCGCAGTTCTCCCTCGAGGGCAAACGACTCTGGATCGTGGGCCTGGCGCCGCTGGGGCTGGCGCGGGTCATGTTCACCAAGTTCCTCCTCACCACCGCCATCTCCCTGGCCGTCACCGGGGCGTTGATTCTGCTCTCCTGCCACATGCTGCAACTGGGCACGGAACGCACGCTCTATCACACCGTGGCCGTCACCGTCATGGCCCTGACCCTCAACGGCCTGGCCACCGGCACCGGCGTGTTGTATCCGAACCTCAAGGAGGACAACCCCAGCCGGATCGTCAGCGGTTTCGGGGGGACGTTTTGCCTGGTGCTCAGCTTCCTGTACATCGTCGCCTCGGTGCTGCTGCTGGCGATCGGTTCGCCCTGGTCCGGTTACGGCGCCTACCGGCCGGCCACCACGGTGGTCTGCTGGGGGCTGTGGCTGGGGGCGTCGGTGCTGCTGGGCTGGCTGCCGATGCGGCTGGCCGTGCGGCGGGTCCGGGACTTCGAACCCTGAGGAAACGCGGACATGGGGCTGCGACTGGAACGGTTTGCCTCGGGGGCGGAATGGCTCCGCCGGGCGGCCGACGATTGGGCCCGCCGGCTCGCCGCCTGCCCGACTCTGCGGATGGGAGTGAGCGTCGGTCTGTGGCCGGGGCGCTTGTACGCCGCCATGACCGCCGCCTGCCGCGCGGGGCGCGTCTCCTTCGCCCGGGCGGAGGTCTTCCTGCTGGAGGAATACGGCGGCTTGGACCGGGACGATCCGGGCCGTGGCGCCGCCTTCATGGACCGCTTCCTGCTCCGCCACGTGGACCTGCCGCCCGATCGTTTCCACGTCCCGGACGTGGACAATGCGGACGCAGCGGCCGCCGCGGCCGACTACGACGCCCGGTTGGCCGGCGGTCTGGATTGGGCGTTGGCGCCGGTGGGCGGGGACGGCCGGGTGGGATGGCACGCGCCCGGACGGAGGCCGCCGGCCGACACGAGCCGCCTGGCGGTGCCGCCATCGATGATTGCCGAGGTCACCGCCGCGGTGCCCCACGATCGCTTCCCCACTTGGGGATTGGCGGTCGGGTGGGAAACGTTCCGGCGGGCGAAGGAACTCTGGTTGCTGGCC
>RFJD01000388.1 GCA_003695015.1 Verrucomicrobiota bacterium
CGCCCGCCGCGCCACCCGGTCAAAGAAGAAAACAACACCGGCAACGGCCTCCCGGCAGGAGGAACTGTTCCCCGCCCCTGGCTCGGACGACAGCCAATCCCCCGACGTCCAACTCGCCCACGTCGCCGAGGAAATGGGCCTCACGCCGGAGGAGGCCGCCGACCGGCTCGCCGGGTTCGCCCAAGCCATCCAACGGCACCTCCGCGATTTGAAAGAGGCGCTGGAAGACGGCCAGGAAACCGAAGCCCGCGAGCTGGCCCACACCATCGCCGAGGCCGCCGCCGAACACAACGCACCCGACCTGCGCCGCGCCGCCAAGACCGTCGAACTGGCCATCCGCTACCAGGAAAGCCGCCTCCCCGCCATGGTGGCCGAACTCGAAGCCGAGATCGCCCACACTGTCTCCGTCATCGACGGCCTCACCGCCCTGCCGCCGGCGCCCGTCGAACCCCTTCGCGTTTCCCGCGCCATCTTCGACACCCTCGAACAACTGGCCGAGGTCCTCGAGGACGAGGACGGCGAAGCCGCCTTGGAGGGCGTGGACACCCTCCTCGAACAAACGCTTCCCGACGAACTCACGGCCAGCCTGCGCGAGATCCGCGAACTGATCGCTGAAACCGAATGGCCCGAAGCCCTCAGCCGGATCCGCGGCTGGCTCGACCGCCTCGGCTCGCCGGACGTCGGCTGAATCGCTTCAATCCCCTCCGCCGCTTCGGCCCCGCCGACGTGCCCACCCTGCCGGCGTGACCGCCATGCGCCGGCTCGGTCCCCGCGGCCGCGCCCTTTGCCGTTGATCCGGCCGGCCCGGTTCTGGCAAGGTCCGGGCCATGAAACCCATGCGATGGACCGTGGACCCGTGCCGGCGAATGCGGTCGGCCCTGATCACGCTCGGCTGGGCCGGATGCCTCGGAGCAACGGCCGCCTTCGGCGCCGCCATTTCCCTTGAATCCTTGCTGGACGAAATGGTCGATCGGGCCGCCCTGGCCCGCCTGCCCGACCCGCCCTACACCTGCCGTCAGGCCAGCAGCTACGATCGTGGCACCGTGGCGCCGGACCAACCCGGCTGGTTCGCCAACATGGACCGCAGCCACTTTGTTCGCATCGAGGAACGGAACGGCCGCAAGGAATACGTCATGATGGACGAGGCCGGTCCGGGGGCCGTGGTGCGCATCTGGGCCACCTGGCACGGTCCCGGCGGCAAGAACTTCTCGAACGGCACGTTGCGGTTCTACTTCGATGGCAGTGACACGCCGGCCATCGAGGGCCCGATCAGCGAGGTGCTCGACGGCGGCGGATTGATCACCGGCCCCCTGGCCGAGGGGGTGTCGCCCAAGACACCCTACGGCCAGCGCGGCCACAACCTCTACCTGCCCATTCCCTATGCCAAACACTGCAAGATCACCTACTCGACCGACGTGCTGGTGGACCGCGGGGCCTACAAGGGCGAGGCATTGTATTACCAGATCAACTACCGGACTTATCCGGAAGGCACGGCGGTGAAGACGTTTGATCGGCAGCAGCTCGACGCCTTGCGCGGGAAGATCGACGCCATCCAGCGCCGGTTGCTCGAATCCGGCGTCCGGCCGCAACCCGGCTGGCGGATGGCCCAAACGGCCGGTCCACTGGCCCCCAAGGACACGCGCGAACTATTGCTGGATCATCCCGGGGCGATCCGGCTGTTGACGGTCCGACTCACCGCTGCCGATCTCGAACAAGCGCTCCGGTCCACCGTGTTGGAGATCGAGTTTGACGGCGAACGCACCGTGTGGTGTCCGGTGGGCGAGTTCTTCGGACGGGGCTACCGCTCCGCTCCGTTTCGGACCTGGTACACGGAAGTCACACCCGAAGGCGACATGAGCTGCTTCTGGGTCATGCCATATCAGCAGCAGGCGCGGCTGCGGTTGATCAACCTCTCCTCGCAGGAGGTCGGCGTCGGGAAGTTCCAAGTGGCCGTCAGCCCGTGGACTTGGGACGACCGTTCGCTCCATTTCCATGCCACGTGGCATCAACTGACCAAGGTGCGATCCTTCCGCGAGGGGGCCACCAAGCCGGGCGAGGGCGCGTTCGACGTGAACTACGTGACCATCCAGGGCCGGGGCGTCTATGTGGGCGACACCTTGACGGTGTTCAACGGCACCGACGCGTGGTGGGGCGAAGGCGACGAGAAGATCTACGTCGATGGCGAAACCTTTCCCTCCCACATCGGCACGGGCACGGAGGACTATTACGGTTACGCTTGGTGCCGGCCGGAGTTCTTTCAATCGCCCTTCCACGCCGAGCCCATCGGCGAGGGCAACTTCCATCCGGGACTGACGGTCAACAGCCGCTACCGGGCCCTCGATGCCATCCCCTTCAACCGCTCCCTGCGGTTCGACATGGAGCTGTGGCATTGGCGCAACACCCAACTCAACTACGCCCCCACCACCTTCTGGTATGCGCGGCCGGGCGCCACCTGCAACATCCAGCCCGACCCCGCCACCGCGGCCCTGCCGGTCGCCCGCGAGCGCGCCGACGTCGTCGAGGTGTACCGCGTGCCCGGCGCCATCGAAGGGGAAACCCTCAAAGTCATCGAGAAAACCGGCGGCGAGGTCGAACCCCAGGTCATCGACAGCCTCGGCTGGAGCAACGACACCCAGCTCTGGTGGAAATTCGCCAAGCCGGGCGACCGCCTCCTCCTGGAATTCCCGGTGGCCGAGAGCGGACGCTATGAGGTCCGGGCCAACCTGACCAAGGCGATCGATTACGGCATCGTGCGCCTGAGCCTCGATGGCCGGCCCGGCGTCGAGTTCGACCGCTACCACACGGCGGTGGCGCACGACGAACTTTCCCTGGGCACCCACCGGCTTGAGGCCGGAAACCACCGCCTGATCGTGACCCTCGTCGGCCACAATCCGCAGGCGCTAAAGAAAGGGATGTTCGGTTTGGACTACCTCCGGCTCATCGCCCAACC
>RFJD01000389.1 GCA_003695015.1 Verrucomicrobiota bacterium
CCCAGCCGCGCCAGAATGGTGTCCACGTCGAAGACGCACCCACCCCAAGTCCCGCCGCTGACCGCTTGGAGCGCGGCCCACAAGCGCGTGTCCGCCGGCAGATCGGGCCGGGGGCGCAGCTCCGGATGCGGTGGCCGGGCGGCCAGGCGACGCGCGCCTTCGGCCGGATCGAACCGTTCCGCGCCTTCGCCCACCAGATCGACGCGGCCCTCCAACCGCCGGCAGTCAATCTCGATCCGGATTCGATCGCCATCGCGCACCCGGCCAACGGGCCCGCCGGCCAGGGCTTCCGGGCCGACGTGGCCGATGCAGGCGCCGGTGGACACCCCGGAAAAACGGGCGTCGGTCACAAGGGCCACCTGCCGCCCCCAAGGCAAATGCTTCAACGCGGAGGTCAACTGGTACGTCTCCTCCATCCCCGTCCCCAACGGCCCGCAGCCGATCAACACCAGCACATCGCCCGGCCGGACCTGCCCGGCCTTGATGGCCGCCATGGCCGCGGGTTCGCTGGTGAACACCCGGGCCGGGCCTTCGAGACGATAAACCCCGTCGGCATCGAGCAGCGCCGGATCGATGGCCGTGCTTTTCACCACCGAACCTTCCGGAGCGAGGTTGCCCAGCGGGAACGTCACCGTCGGCGTCAGCCCGCGGGCGCGGGCCCTTTCGGGTGGCAAAATGACGTCGTCCGGATCCACCCCGTCGGCTTCGCGCAACCATTCCCGGCAAAGACGCCGGCGTTCGCTCCCCTGCCAGGCATCGAGGGCCTCGTTCCACGTGCAACCGGCCGCGGTGAGGGCCGAACCATCCACCAGTCCCAGCTCGCGCAAGTGCCACATGACCTCCGGCACGCCGCCGGCCAGGAAAACCCGCACCGTCGGGTGGCCGGTGGGGCCGTTGGGCAGGACGTCCACCAAACGCGGCACGGCGCGGTTGATCCCGGCCCAGTCATGGACCGTCGGCCGCGGCAACCCGGCCGCGTGGGCCACCGCCGGCAGGTGGAGCAGAAGATTGGTCGAACCGCCGAAAGCGGCGTGGACGGCCATGGCGTTGCGGATGGCCGCCGGGGTGAGGATCCGGTTCGTGCCCGGCCCGGACCGGATGCGGCTTTCCAACGCGCGCGCCGAGCGCACCGCCGCTTCCTCCCAGATGGGCTCGCCCGAGGGGGCGAGGGCCGTGTGAGGCAACGCCAACCCCAGGGCTTCCGCCACCACCTGCGAAGTCGCCGCCGTGCCCAGAAACTGGCAACCGCCGCCGGGCGATGCGCAGGCCCGACAGCCCAATTCCGCCGCCTCTTCCAACGTGATGAGCCCGTGGGCAAAGCGCGCCCCGAGCGTCTGCACCGCGCCGGCGTCCTCGCCGAGTTCGGGAGGCAGCGTGACGCCGCCGGGCACCAGCACCGACGGCAGTTCCCCCGCCCCGGCCAGGGCCATCATCATGGCCGGCAGGCCCTTGTCGCAGGTCGCCACCCCCAGCACCCCGCGCCGGGTAGGCAGCGAGCGGATCAACCGTCGCAACACCTGCGCCGCGTCATTGCGGTACGGCAGCGAATCCATCATGCCCGGCGTGCCTTGGGTGCGGCCGTCGCACGGGTCGGACACGAAGCCCGCAAACGGAATGCCCCCCAGGTGCCGCACCTCCCGCGCCGCCGCCGCCACCAGCCGGTCGATCTCGAAATGCCCGGTGTGATAGCCCAGGGCGATCGGCCGCCCGTCCGGCTCGCGCAGGCCGCCCTGGGTGCTGAGGATGAGCACTTCCGGCCGGCCCAACTCCTCGGGCGTCCACCCCATCCCGGCGTCCTGGGTCCAGCCGAACACATCGCCGCTCGGCCGTTCCCGCAACATCCCGGCGGTCAACGGCAAACGCCCGGACGGCCCCGGCGCGCGGGTGCGCGGCCGGCACCAATCCGGCCGGCAGGGCTCGAAAAGACGGGAAACCTCGCCGTTCATGGCGGCCCGAGCTTGCCGGCCGCGGCGTCATCGCGCACGTCCAAAGCGCCCCGAACCGCCGGGAAACGAGGCCGGTTCGCCGCCGGGCGGGTGTGTCCTTGCCACCGGCATGAGCCCCGGCCTAACTTGCGGCATGTTCGATGCTCTGAGCAGCAAACTGCAGGACGTCTTCCGCAACTTGCGGGGCCTGGGCCGCATCACCGAAGACAACATCGCCGAGGCCCTGCAGGAGGTCCGGACGGCCTTGCTCGAGGCCGACGTCCACTACCAGGTGGCCCGCGACTTCATCGAGCGGGTCAAGCAACAGGCGTTGGGCACCGAGGTCATCCGGACCGTCCAGCCCGGCCAGCAAATCGTCAAAATCATCCACGACGAGCTGGTCCGGCTGTTGGGCGAAGGCCATGCCGGGTTGAACCTTTCGGGCCAGCCCGCCTGCATTCTGCTGGTGGGGTTGCACGGCTCGGGCAAGACCACCTCGACCGGCAAGCTGGCCCGCCTGCTCCAGCGGCAGGGACGCGCCCCGTTGCTGGTGGGCGCCGATGTTTACCGTCCCGCGGCCATGGACCAATTGGCCACCCTCGGCCGCCAGTTGAACCTCCCGGTCTTCATCCGCCCCGGCGAAAAAGACGTGCTGGCCATCGCCCGTGACGCCCTCAAGGAAGCCAAGGCCACCCACCGGAACGTGTTGTTGTTCGACACCGCCGGCCGGCTGCAGATCGACGAACCGCTCGTCCAGGAACTCGTGCGCCTGCGCGACGCGGTCCGCCCCTCCGAAATCCTCCTGGTCCTGGATGCCGCCACCGGCCAGGAAGCCGTCAACGTCGCCACCCATTTCGACCAGGCCCTGGGCATCACCGGCGCCGTGCTCACCAAGCTCGACGGCGATGCCCGCGGCGGGGCGGCTCTCAGCTTCCGCAGCGTGGTGGGCAAGCCCATCAAGTTCATGGGCGTCGGCGAAAAGCTCGAAGACTTCGAACCCTTCCACGCCGAGCGCATGGCCCAGCGGATCCTGGGCATGGGCGACGTGGTCTCGCTGGTGGAAAAGGCCGCCGAGACGATCGACGAAGAGGAAGCCCGCCGCCTCGAGGCCAAGATGCGCAAGGGGGAGTTCACCCTCGAGGACTTCCTGGCGCAACTGCGGCAAATGAAGAAGATGGGCCCGCTGGAGTCGCTGGTGGGCCTGCTGCCCGGCGGCGCCGAGGCCATCAAGGGCGCCGACCTCTCCCGCGGCGAAAAGGAATTCCGCCGCATGGAGGCCATCATCTGCGCCATGACGCCTCAGGAACGGCGCAATCCACGCATCCTCAACGCCCGCCGGCGCATCCGGATCGCCAAAGGCAGCGGTGTCAGGGTGGCGGACGTCAACAACCTCCTCAAGCGCTTCGCCCAGATGCAGGCCATGATGAAGAAGATGGGCCGCCTGCAGAAAATGCTCGGCAAGATGGGCGGCGGGTTGCCCGGTGGCTTGGGCGCGTTGGGCAGCCTGCCCAAAGGCAAACTGCCGCGACGCCTCCGATAGGCGCCGCCGCCACCGTGGCAAATGCTTCCCCACGCCGCCCGGCCGGCCTAGCCGAGATCGCCGTTCTCCCCGCCACCGTTCTCCCGGCCGCCGTTGTCCCGGCCGCCGTTCTCGCGTGACGTCGCGTCCGTGTTGTTGCCGGACCGGCCGCCGTCCATGAACAGGCCGCCAATGATCGGATCGGCCGGGTCCGCCTCATCGACGATCCGGTTCATCCAAAGCGGGAAGTTGGCCGCCTCCATCAGTTGGATCGAACTGACCGTCTCGCGGTGGTTGCCAAAGTCGTCCTCCCAACGGACATCCCAGCCGAGGACCATCACCGGAACGCCCAGCGCGTTGAGCTTGCGCGCCAGCGGCACGAAGTCCGAGTCGCCCGCGACCAGCGCGACCAGGTCGCACATGCCTTGGGCGGCGGCCTCATAGGCTTCCAAGGCGAGCCAGACTTCGATCCCCTTCTCCTTGTCCACGTTGGGCAGGTAATGCGGTGTCACCCCCTCGCTGATGAGGACGTCCTCGAAGGCGCGCTCGACGAAGAGCAGGTCCCGCTCTTGGGCCTGGCGCGCCCAGTAGCGGGCCCGGAAGTAGTGGGAGCCGGTCACGGCGACCTCCCCGCGGCTCACCCCCATGGCCTCGGCCACCCGGTGGCGGATGAACTCGTGCAGGCCACGGATGGAAAGGCGTTGCCGCCGCGGATGGCCGTACCGGTAGTACAGGCTCACATGGCTGAAGAAATTGCCGTCGTAGTAAATGCCAACTCGCAGCAAATCCGGGTTTCTCGCTGTCAACACACCGTTCATGGGCTTCGTTTCAATGCTCGATGTCCGTTCTTCAGGTCGCGCACCGGCGGTGGCCGTCCGCACCAACGGGTCGGGACCATCCACCGGCGATGAAAAAAAAGATCCGGGTGCCAGACGCCAAGGAGGAGGGGGTGGGGAACCCGCTGAAGAAACGTACTGACACCCGGATCAAATCCGTTCTGGCTCACCTGCCAAAGAGCCGGGAGCAGGTTCCATTCTCGGAAACGCTCCTTCGCATCAACACGTCTTCATGCTAGCGCCCGGCCCCGGACTGTCAAGCCCTTGACGAACCGTTTTTCGCGGCATCACCAAGAAGGTGCCACGGGCTCCATGGGTTGCGGCCATTTTGCCTGCCCTGCCTTGCGGTGTGGCCATCCTGGCGGCAGGGGAGGAAGGCAGGCTGGAAGCCTGTGCCACAATGCGGTTCGGGCTGTCCGGGTACCGGCTGATCCGGGCTACCCGAGCCGGCGCAGAAGCACCGCGCAGTTCCACGCCAGGAACTCCCGCAACCCCGGCACCCGCATCAACCAGGAGCATTCCGGGTAGTAGCGGGGCGCCACCGCCACGATCCCGACCCCCGGCAGGCGGCGCAGACGGCGCAAGGTCGGTCCGATGTGGACGGGGAACAGGTTCCGAAACGGCTCCAGCCGCCGGGGCCGCCGAATCAACCGGTCCCAAAGCCACGGTCCCAGCCGCGGACCGAAGTACTGAAAGGGGGAAAAGTCATGGCCGCCCCACGGGGAAAACCAGTTGGTCCAACTCAAGTAAAACCAGCCTTCAGGGGTCAGCAGTTCCGGGATGGCTCGCAGCAACCGGTCGGGGTGCGCCAAGTGCTCGAGCACGTTGGAACAAATCACCAAGTCGTGCCGGTCCAGCGAGGCGAGGTCGTCCCGATCGATATCGATCGCGGTGAACCGGCTGCGGACCGGCCCTTCCGGCAGCCAGTTGGCGGCATCGGCGAACCGGACCTCGCACCCCCGCTCCAGCAGGAGCCGGCCGAAAACGCCCGTCCCGCACCCCAGGTCGAGCACCCGGGTTGGCGGCCCCACCCTCACCCCGTGACGTTCCAGCCAAGCCAGCGCGTCCTCCGCCTGCAACCGGTAGAACGCCTCGTCCGGTCCGTGGCGACGGTGATGGCGGATGAGGCGAAAGAGGATCACGCCGGTTCCCGGGTTGGGCCGACCGGCCGGGCCGGCCGCGGTTGGGGGTCCGGTTCGCCCGCGGCCATGCGTTCCAGCCAATCGCAGGCCACCGGCAGCACGGCGTCCCAGTGATACAATGCCGCCCGGCGCCATGCCTGGCGGCGCAGGCGCTGGTACCGGGCATCGTCCGTCAACAACGAGGCCACCGCGTCGGCCAAAGATTCCGGGGTTTCCTCCCGGCTCACCAGACCGGTTTCGTCGTGCAGGGTGGACTCGGTCAACCCCGGTGCGGGATAGACCACCGCCGGCGTGCCCATGGCGTTGGCCTCGATGACGTTCAACCCCCACCCCTCGCGCAGGGAGGTGTGCAAGAGCAGATGGGCCCGCCGCAGCACGGCATCCTTCTCCGCCTCCGGCAGCAGCCCGGTGAACCGCACCACCGGCCGCAGCCCGAGCCGGTCGGTCTCCTCCTGCAAGTGAGGCTCGTCCGCCCCGGCGCCGACGATGGTCAACTCGAGCCGAACCCCGCGATCCAGCAGGCAGCGACAGGCGCGCAGCACCTGATCGACGCGTTTGTTTGGCTGGAGTCGGGAAACCACCGCCAACCGCAGCGGCTGGCCGATCGGCTTCGGATCCAGCTCCGGCAGTGGCCGGGTGTGCACGCCGTAGGGGATGAGGTAGATCCGCCGCACCCCCAGCTCCTCGAGCATCCGGCGGGTGGATTGGGAGGCCGTCCAGAACGGCACCCGACGGTAGAGCCGGATCACCCGCCGTTCCTGCCACTGGCCAAACCGGGCCGTGAATCCGCGATAAAAGGCGAACCAGATCGGCCCCAGCACCTCGTGGATGTAGGCCACCGTCCGCACACCGGACCACCACGGGGCGAACCACGGCAGGCCGTGATGCTGATCGATCACCAAGTCGAATCGCGGCTGCCGGCGGTACCACTTCCACGCCGCGAAAACGGCCCCGAGCTTCGTGCCCGCGCGGTGAATGTGCAGCCCCCCGAGATCCTCGTGCGGCGCGCCCCCCTCGAACGCGTAGGCGAACCAGTGCACCTCGTGACCCCGCTCCCTGAGGGCGCGCAGGTAGCCTTCGGTGACCCGTTCCGCCCCGCCGGCAAAGGGATTCTTCGGGTCCCGCCAGTTGAGCATCAGGAAGCGCATGGGGCGCCCCGCCCCCTGCCCCGTCGCCTTCGAGTCCGGTTCGCCGGAACGCATGGCGCCTTGGCCGGCCGGGTCAGGCCCGGCCCTCCAAACCCTCGACCGGGGTCTTGAGACCCAGACGCGCCGCCACCTGGGCCACGTCCTTGTCGCCCCGGCCCGAGAGGTTCACCACGACGATCTGGTCCGGCCGCATCCTGGGGGCGCGCTCGATGGCCGCCGCCACCGCATGGGCGCTTTCCAACGCCGGGATGATGCCTTCCAGCCGGGCCAACCGCATGAAGGCCTCAATCGCTTGGTCGTCCGTGGCGTACGTGTACTCCGCCCGTCCTTGGTCGCGCAGCCAGGCGTGTTCGGGCCCGACCGCCGCATAGTCCAGCCCCGCCGACACGCTGTGCGTCAACTGGATCTGCCCGTGTTCGTCCTGCAGCACGTAGGAGCGCGTTCCCTGCAACACCCCCAGCGAACCGCCCTGAAAACGCGCCGCATGGCGCTCGGGCACGATCCCCTCCCCGCCGGCTTCCACGCCCAACAGCCGCACCTCACGGTCCTCGATGAACGGGTGGAACAACCCGATGGCGTTCGAGCCGCCGCCCACGCAGGCGATCAACAGGTCCGGCAGCCGGCCTTCTTTTTCGAGAATCTGCTCCCGGGCCTCGTCGCCGATGACCCGCTGAAAGTTCCGCACCATCACCGGATAGGGATGGGCGCCATAGGCCGTGCCGAGGATGTAGTGGGTGTTCCGGACGTGGGTCACCCAGTCACGCATGGCCTCGTTGACCGCCTCCTTGAGGGTCTTTTGACCGGCGTGAACCGGCACCACCTCGGCGCCGAGCATCTGCATGCGGTACACGTTCAACGCCTGCCGCTCGCAATCCACCGCGCCCATGTAGATGACGCATTCCATGCCGAACATCGCCGCCACCGTCGCGGTGGCCACCCCGTGCTGTCCGGCCCCGGTCTCGGCGATGATCCGTTTCTTGCCCATCCGCCGGGCCAGCAGCACCTGCCCCAAGGCGTTGTTGATCTTGTGGGCGCCGGTGTGGAGCAGATCCTCCCGTTTCAGGTAGATGCGCGCCCCGCCCAGGTCCCGGGTCAACCGCTCGGCCAGGTACAACGGCGTCGGCCGGCCGCAAAACTCGCGCAGGTAATAGCTCAGCTCGCGCTGAAACTCCGGGTCCTGCTGGGCGCGGAAGTATTCCCGCTCCAGCTCGAGGAGCGGATGCATCAGCGTCTCGGGCACGTACCGGCCCCCGTAAGGACCGAAACGCCCCGCGCTGTCGGGCAGTTTCTCGGCCGCCGCCAAACTCATGGGCGGCAGTTTAATCAGCCCCCGTCACGGAGGAAAGCGGGCAGTCTGATCCAGCGCGGCAACAGCCCCTTCGTGCGCGGATCAATACGGATCGAACCAGCGGGCCACGTTGGCCCCTTTCTGGATGTCCATCACCTTCTGGTGGCGGAATTGCTCGATGTGCCCGTCGATGAAGCCCACGTTGATGTAACCGTTGTGGGTCACGAAGTGGCCATGGGAAGCGGTGCCGCCCGGGGTGAAGCTGGCGTTGCGCATCGTCGCGGGATCTTCGTTGAGCAGCAGCAACTTCTCGGTCGGCCGGGTCACCTGGGTGACCTTGACACCGCGATTCGAGGTCTGCCTGCCATTGCTCAGCTTTTCCCGGCGGTCCAAGCGGCTGTTCATGCTGTAGTTGACCCGCTGGGCGGCGCCAATCTGCCCGGTGCTCGGGCAGCGGTAGGTCTTGTGTTCGACGTCCATGTGCGTCCGCTCGTACAGGGCCGGACTGCCCCCTTGGTAGTACTCCGCACGGGTCACCCGTTTCTGGCCGGTGACGTGCGTCCATACCGAGCCCGCCTCCGGATGAAACCCGTAGCCGGGGTCCTTCCATCGGCTCGGCACGTTGGGATAGGTGTTTCCTTGGCCGCCCCAGACCCAGTCGGGATCCTCGTTCCGATCCACACCGCCCGGCCAGGGCAGATAGTCACCGGAATCGTCCGCATACATCAGGATGCCCAGGCTGATCTGGCGCATGTTGCCCTTGCACACGGCCGAACGTCCCGCCTCCTTGGCCTTGGCCAAGGCCGGCAGCAACATGCCCGCCAGAATGGCGATGATGGCGATCACCACCAGCAGCTCGATCAAAGTGAAGCCGCGAGACGCCCCTCTCTCCGGGCGGCACTGGCGGACCTTTCGGCAAGTCAAACGGTTCATGTCGCAGGTGTTTTCAGATTGCGATGGTCAGAGCATAGAGCCCGCGCGGGGAGGCCGCCAAGCGGGTTTTCCACCGCCCACCCCGGGCGCCGCTCGCGCGTCGGGGTCCATTTCCCGGCAACGGCGGGTTCAGCGCTGGACGCCGGCGCCGGAGCCCTCCCCGCCCGTGGGTTCGTAGCGGATGGCCACCCCCACGATGACGCGATCCCGGATGCTCCGGACGCTGGGCGACCACCACGGCCCCGACGTCCATGCGCCGGTCACCTCGACGCTGTCCTTGCGCAGCACCACGGCGTCGGCTCCCAGTTGGGCGGCCCGCTTGCGCAAGGCGGCCTCGATGCGCTCGATCTTGGGCGCCGGGTCCAGCGAAGCCGAAATCACCACCTCGCCCAGCTTCTGGAACGGCCGGTCCGGCTCGGACTGGAGGATTTGCACCTGGGCCGGATCGGTCGGCGCCAGGCGGGGCGCCCCCAGGTAGGGAATCGTTTCACTGGAAAGGGAACTGCAACCGGTGGTGATCCCGGCCGCCAGGATCAAGCCGGCCAAGATCAACGGGGTCGCAACAGGTTTCAACTTCGGTTTCATGGTTCGAGATCCTCTCCGCCCAGCAGCCGCAACTGCCGCGGCGCCAACAACCACTCCAACACGCCACAAGGGCCCGGCTCCAAGGCGTTGATGCTCAGGCAGGCCAGGCCGCTTTTCTTGAACCGGATCGGCAGCATCGGCCCGCCGCCGATCAGGAGCGCCACCAGCTCACTCAGCCATGGTTCGTGCCCCACCAACAGGAGGTTTTCCGGCGGCGGCCGCAAGGACCGAATCTCTTGGATCAATTCCACCTGCCGGTCGTCCTCCGCCAACCACTTCGAAAACTCCACCTCCACTCCCGCATCCAGCACCGCCGCCACGATCTCCGCGGTCTCCCGGGCCCTCACCAACGGGCTGGACAGAATCCGGTCGAACCGCAAGCCCATGCGTCGCATCCCGCGCGCCGCCAGCTCCACCCGACGCCGCCCCTCCGGAGTCAACGCCCGGCTTGCGTCGTCCCGCAGTCCGGGGCCTTCGCGGGGTTCGGCCTTTCCGTGGCGGAGGAGGTAGAGCTTCATCGCGCCCCCAATCTGGGCCGGGCCGCCGTCCGGCGCAAGCCTGCCCGGGCCGGCCGGCCGGTCCCGCGTCGCCGCCGGCCGCGATGAAGCTTGACCCGGGCGGCGGGCCTTGCGACACCTCCGCCATGCAAAACCACGCGCGCCGTTGGCTCTCTCTTGCTGTCCTGCTGGCCGGCCTTCCCACCCTGGGCGGCGAGATCTCCTTCGAGAAACACCGGCTCACCCGGGAGTTCTGGGGTGAGGGGGCGGACTACGCCGACTTCAACCGCGACGGGCACAACGACGTCGTCTGCGGCCCCTTCTGGTATGCCGGACCGGATTTCCGCCAACGCCACGCCTATGCGCCGGCCGAGGCGTCGTTCGTCCGCAAGGACGAAAACGGCCGCGAAGAACGGATCCCCGGCTACGAAGGCGCCCTGGGACGCCGCAACGCCTACTCGAACTGCTTTTTCTGCTTCACCGACGATTTCAACCGGGACGGCTGGCCCGATGTGCTGGTGATCGGTCTGCCGGGCGAACCGGCGTACTGGTACGAGAACCCCCGGGGCAAGGCGGGCCACTGGCCCAAACACCTCGCCATCCCCGTCCCCGACGGCGAATCGCCGGTGTATATGGACGTGGACGGCGACGGCTGGCGGGAGATCGTCGCCTGCACGGGCGGCCGGATGGGCTACTTCGTTCCCAACCGGGAACACCCGACCGAGCCATGGACCTTTGTCGCCGTCAGTCCCGGCAAGAACTATCACAAGTACTCGCACGGCCAGGGCGCCGGCGACGTCAACGGCGACGGCCGGGTGGACCTTCTCGAATCCAACGGTTGGTACGAACAACCCGCCTCCTTGGCGGGCCGGCCAGTTTGGAAGTTCCATCCCTTTGTGTTTTGCCCGCCGACCGACCCCGGCATCCCGGTTGGCGGCGCCCAGATCCATGTTTGCGACGTCAATGGCGACGGCCTCAACGACGTGGTGACGGCCATCGCCTGCCATGGCTATGGGTTGGCGTGGTACGAACAACGCCGCGGCCCGGACGGTGCCATCGATTTCGTCCGGCACCAGTTCGTCGGCAAGAAACCGTCCGACAACCCGTACGGCGTGGCCTTCTCCCAGCCCCATGCCCTGGACATGGCCGACATCAACGGGGACGGCCTCCCCGACCTGATCACCGGCAAACGCTTCTGGGCGCACGGGCCCACGGGCGACGTCGAGCCCAACGCCCCGGCGGTCCTCTACTGGTTCGAGCTGCGCCGGCAGGACGGCCGGGCGGAGTTCGTGCCGCATTTGGTGGACGACGACTCGGGCGTGGGCACGCAGGTGAAGGCCGGGGACATTGACGGCGACGGCCTGCCGGACATCGTGGTCGGGAACAAGAAGGGCCTGCACGTGTTCCTGCAACGGCGGTGAACGAACCGAACCGGCCGTCCTCGCGGAAGCCCGCCCGGACGGGCTGGCGAGGATGGGCCGTTGATGCGAGGGTTGGGGCCGCGCCCCGAACCGGGCGTCAGGCAAACGCGGGACGATGTATTCCGAGACCCAATTCCATGGCGAATGGCGGTGGCAGCCGTTCCTGAAACGCTGGGCGGTGACGACGCTGGGGGTGTTGGTCGCCGCCAACGTCGTCCCCGGCATCGAGTATCACTCGCTGGGGGCGTTGCTGGCGGCTTCGCTTCTGCTGGGGTTGCTCAACGCCTTCGTCCGGCCGTTTCTGCTCCTGCTGTCCCTGCCGTTGCTGGTCTTCACACTGGGGCTGTTCGTCCTGTTCATCAACGCCTGCCTGCTCTACCTGGTCGGCGGTCTGGTGGGCAGCGGTTTCGAGGTGCGGACCTTCGGCGCGGCGTTCTGGGGCGGCCTGCTGATCAGCCTGGTCTCCCTGGCGGTCAACCTGCTCACCGGAGGCAGCCGGGTCCGCTTCCGCTGGCGGCGGGAACACCGCCGGCGTTTTCCGCCGGAGGACGAACCGCCCGGGCTGGGCGGCAGCGGTCCGCTGATCGACGTCTGACCGGTCCCGCGCTCAGCGCGCGTCCGAACCGCCGGCCGGGTCCTCCGCCCAGCGGCGCGTCAGGCCGCCATAAGCGTCCACCCGCCGGTCCCGCCAGAAAGGCCACCACCGGCGGCACTCTTCGATCCGCCGCCAATCCAGCTCGACCAGCAACGTCTCCTCGCGATCCTCCGGCGCCCGGGCCAACACCTCGCCCAGCGGCCCCGCCACAAAACTGCCGCCCCAGAACTCGATCCCCTCGGTACCCGGCGCCTCCTCGAACCCGACCCGGTTCACCGCCGCGACGAAGCAGCCGTTGGCAATGGCATGGCTCCGCTGGATCAACTCCCAAGCCTCGCGCTGGCGCGCTCCTTCGGCCGCCTTCTCCGACGGCAGCCAGCCGATCGCCGTCGGGTACAGCAACAGCTCCGCGCCCGCCATGGCCGTCAAACGGGCGGCTTCCGGAAACCACTGGTCCCAGCAGATCAACACGCCCAGCCGGCCGTGACGCGTCCGCCAGCTTCGGAAGCCGGTGTCGCCCGGCGCGAAGTAGAACTTCTCGTGGAACTGCGGGTCCTCCGGGATGTGCATCTTGCGATACAGGCCCAGCAGGGAACCGTCGGCGTCGATCACCACCGCCGTGTTGTGGAACAGGCCCGGCGCGCGACGCTCGAAAAGGGAGACCACGACGACGACCTCCCGCTCCCGCGCCAGCGCCTGAAAGCGCCGGGTCGTCGGCCCCGGGATCGGTTCGGCCAGCTCCAGCAAGGCCGGATCAACCCGCTGACAGAAATAGGGCGTGGCGAACAGCTCCTGCGTGCAGATGATCCGGGCCCCCTGCTCCGCCGCTTCCCGCGCGGCGGCCAGGGTTTCCTCGATGTTGCGTTGGGGATCCGGATGCGCCCGCCGCTGCAGGAGGGCGAGTTTCACCGGGCCGGCTTCGTTGCGCGCTGCCATCGGCCGACGGTAGAGCGGCGCTCAGGCCGCGGACAAGCCGCGGGAACCGCGTCCCCGGCGGCCGGCCCGGGTGCGGGCGGTGTTTTCCAAGAGCTTGGTGCTGCCTCTGGCCCCGTTGATGGCTTCCGGGGGGATTTGCCCGAACAGTTCCCGCATGTAACGGCCGAGGGTCTCGTTCGTCGGCCCCAAGCCCTTGTGATAGATGTTCCACTCGAGGTCGTCCCGGAGATCGTCGGCGCTTTGGTAACGCCGAAGCGGATCCCGTTCGAGCGCCTTGGCCAGGATCCGCGCCAAATCGTCGTCGATGCGCGGATCCATCGCTTGGAAGGGCGGAAGCGGCTTCTCGATCACGTTCCGGCGGCTCTCCTCGCTGCTGCCGCCGCGGAAGGGATTGTGCCCCAGTAACAGCTCCAACAACACTACGCCGGTCGAGAACAGGTCGGATCGCTTGTCGGTGACGCGGAAGTCGGCCTGTTCCGGGCTCATGTAGGCCGGTTTGCCCACGGCCACCTCGCCTTCGCGGTCGGTCAGGTAGCCCCGCGCCTTGGCCACGCCGAAATCGGTCAGCTTCACGTCCCCTTCGAAGGCGATCATGACGTTCTTCGGGTTGACGTCGCGGTGCACGATGCCCAGCGGTTTGCCGTCGGGACCCCGCTTGGCATGGGCGTAGGCCAGGCCGCGGGCGATCCGGCTGGCGATAAACACCGCCATCTCCTTGGGAAGCTGACGTCCCTTGGACTCGAGCTGGCGGCGGAACTGCTCGAGGTTCACCCCGTTGATGTACTCCATGGTGATGAAGCAGAGGCCGTCGGCCTCACCGAGGTGGTAGGTTTGGACGATGTTGGTGTGGATCAGGTCCGCCACCAGCTTGGCCTCGCCGATGAAGTTGTCCATGAACATCTTCTGGCGGGCGAAGCGCTCCCGGATGGTCTTCAACGCCACCCGTTTCCGGAACCCGCGGGCGCCCAGTTGGGCGGCTTCATAGACGATCCCCATCCCGCCCTCGGCGATCTTGCGGGTCACCTCGTAGGTGAACCCGTCCTGGATGGTGAACAGCGGGGCCATGACCGGCATCGTCTCCGCTCATCGACGCGTGTCAAGCCGCTTTCCTCCGACCCGGCATCGGCCCACGGCTGACCGGCGGCGGTCGCATCCGCTCCGCCCACCGTCCCGCCCAAGCCTCACTCCGGGCTGGATTCAGAAAAAAAACGGGAAACGCCCCCGGAAACGGACGACCAACGCGAAGCAGTGAAGGGGAAACAAAAAAAAGCTGGTGGAGCCGAGGGGATTCGAACCCCTGACCCCCACAATGCCATTGTGGTGCTCTACCAACTGAGCTACGACCCCAGCCAAAGGCGGCGCAAACGATGAACGCTCCGCCCCGGAATGTCAACCCCCCGAAGTGCCGGCGCCCGGTTTTTTTTCCTCCCGGTCCAGCCAACGGGCCGCGATGTCCCGGGCCTGCTCGACCAGATCCAGGTCCGACGCCAGATCGCCGAACCGCAGGGGCGGCAGGCCGCTTTGCGCCTGACCCAGCAACTCGCCCGGACCGCGCAGGCGAAGGTCCGCTTCCGCGATCCGGAAACCGTCGGTCGTCTCCTCCAACACCTTCAGGCGCGCCCGGGCCTCGGGCGTCCGCGCGGTGCTGATCAGAATGCACACCGCCGGCCGGCCGCCGCGCCCGATCCGACCCCGCAACTGGTGGAGTTGCGCCAAGCCGAAGCGGTCGGCGTTCTCGATGACCATCAGGTTCGCGTCCGGGACGTCGATCCCCACCTCGATCACGCTGCTGGCCACCAAGATCCGCGTCCGCCCTTCCCGGAAAGCCCGAATGGCCGCGGCCTTTTCCTCGGCGGACATCCGGCCGTGCAGCAACCCCACCGCGTGAGGCGCGAAGCGGGCGGCCAGTTTGCGCTGCTCTTCCAACACCGCCTTCAGCCCCGAACCGGCGTCCGATTCCTCGACCCGCGGGTAAACCACGTACGCCTGCTCCCCCTTGGCCAGGCGGTCGGCCACGTAATCCCACACCTTCGGCAGGCTGCGCTCGGTGCGCACATGGGTTCGGACCGGCCCGCGGCCCGCCGGCAGGGCGTCGATCACCGACACGTCCAGGTCGCCGTAGAGGGTCAGCCCCAAGGTGCGCGGGATGGGCGTGGCGGTCATCACCAGCAGGTGGGGCCAGCGCCCCTTTCGCAGCAGCCGCTGGCGTTGGGCGACGCCGAATTTGTGCTGCTCGTCGATGATGACCAGCCCGAGCCGCTCCGGGTGGTAGCCCGCCTCGATCAAGGCATGGGTCCCCACCGTGACCGGCGGCAGGTTCCGGAACAACCCGTGGTCGGTCTTGCAACTGCCGGTCCACAGCTCGACCGGCACTCCCAGCGGCTCGAACCACCGGCGCAGCGTCTCGTGCTGTTGCCGGGCCAGCACCTCGGTCGGCGCCATGTAGGCCACCTCGCAACCGCTTTCGACCGCCATGAGGGCGCAACAAGCCGCCACGACGGTCTTCCCGCAGCCCACGTCGCCCTGCAGCAGGCGGCGCATCGGATGCGGCCCGCGCAGGTCCTGGCGGAGCTCCCGCAGGACCCGCGTCTGGGCCTCCGTCAATTTGAAAGGCAGGGCCGCCAGGAAGGGGCGAATGAGCCGGTTGTCGCCGCCGCACGGCAACGCCCGGGCCCGGCGCTGGAAGCGCCGCCGCCGGCGCTGGATGCCGAGCTGCAATTCGACGAACTCCTCGAGGGCCAGCCGCCGACGGGCTCGCTCGGCATCTTCCAACTCGTCCGGGAAGTGCAGCCACCGGTAGGCTTCGCGCAGGCCGGGCAGCTCGGGCGGCATCAGTTCCCGCCGCGGATCCTCCACCGCGGGGCCGAAGCGATCGAGCGCCTGCCAGACCAACCACCGCAACGCGCGCGGACTCAAGCCCTCGGTGGCCGGGTGGACGGGCACGATGCGGTGCAGGTGGACGGTCCGTCCCTCGCCCTGTTCGAGCAATTCCGTCTCCGGGTGATCCATGGCCGGCGGCCGCAAGGAACGCACCTTGCCCCAAACCACCAGTTCCTGGCCCACCGCGAACCGCTCGGCCATGTAGGGCAGGTTCCACCACCGGCAATGCAGCCGTCCGCTGCCGTCCTCGATGATCACCTCCGCCAGCGAGCGACGTCCCCGCCGGAAGGTCCGCACCCCGGCGGCCACCACCCGGCCCTCGACCACCGCGGTTTCGCCGACCTCCAGTTCACCGATCCGTCGCACCCGGCGGCGATCCTCGTAACGCCGCGGCCGATGCCGGAGCAGGTCGCCGACGGTCCGGATGCCCAGGCGGGCCAGTTGGGCGGCCCGTTCGGGGCCCACATGCCGCAGGACAGTGACCGGCCAATCGAGTGGATCCCGGGGTTCGGGCGCCATGGCGGCGGTTATACAACGCCGTCTCCCCGCGGCCAAGCGGAGCGCCCGGCCGGACCGCGGAGGGAATGAAAAAACGCGGGCGGAGGCGTTCGCTCCACCCGCGTCGGGAAACCGTGCTTGGCCCGCCTCAGGCCGAGACCGACGGCAGTCCCGCCAAGGCCATGGCCAGTTCCTGCTCGTCGTAGTGCTGGTCCACCAGCTTGTCGGCGAAGTAGTCGATGTAGGCCTGCATGTCGAAGTGGCCGTGGCCGCAGAGGTTGAACAGGATGGTGCGGCTGACGCCTTCCTCCTTGCACTTGAGGGCCTCGTCGATGGCGCCGCGGATGGCGTGGTTGGCTTCCGGCGCGGCGAGAATGCCCTCGCTCCGGGCCAGTTGGACCCCGGCGGCGAAGCAGGTCTTCTGGTGGTAGGCCACCGCCTCGATCAGCCCCAGCTCCTTCAGGTGGCTCACCAGCGGCGCCATGCCGTGGTAGCGCAACCCCCCGGCGTGGAAGCCCGGCGGCGTAAAGGCCGAACCCAGCGTGTGCATCTTGACCAGCGGGGTCAAATGGGCCGTGTCGCCGAAGTCATAGGCGTACTTGCCGCGGGTCAGGCTCGGGCAGGCGGCCGGTTCCACCGCCACCACCCGCACCTTCTTGCCGCCGCGGAGCTGCTCGCCGAGGAACGGGAAGGTCAGACCGGCGAAATTCGAGCCGCCACCGGTGCAGCCGACGATGACGTCCGGGTAATCCCCCGCCATTTCCATCTGGGCCATGGCTTCCAGGCCCACGACCGTCTGGTGCAGCAACACGTGGTTGAGCACCGAGCCCAGGGCGTAGTTGGTGTCGGCGTTCTTGGCCGCCACCTCCACCGCCTCGGAAATGGCGATGCCCAGGCTGCCCGGGTGGTTCGGATCTTTCGCCAGAATGGCCCGGCCGCTTTCGGTCTCATCGGAGGGAGAGGGCGTGCAGGTGGCGCCGTAGCTTTCCATGAGCGCCCGGCGGTAGGGCTTCTGGTTGTAGGAGACCCGGACCATGAAGACCTTGATCTCCAAGCCGAAAAACGCCCCGGCCAACGCCAGGGAGGAACCCCACTGGCCGGCGCCGGTCTCGGTCGAGATGCGCTTGATGCCGGCCTCCTTGTTGTAAAAGGCCTGCGGGATGGCGGTGTTGGGCTTGTGGCTGCCGGCGGGGCTGACGCCTTCGTACTTGTAGTAAATCTTCGCCGGCGTATCCAACGCCTTCTCCAGACGCCGGGCCCGGAACAGCGGCGTCGGGCGCCACTGTTTGTAAATCTCCCGAACCGGTTCGGGGATCTCGACCTCGCGCTCGGTGGTCACCTCTTGTTGGATCAGGGCCATCGGGAACAACGGCGCCAGGTCGTCGGGGCCGATCGGTTTGCCGGTCCCGGGGTGCAACACCGGGGGCAGGGGTTGGGGCAGGTCGGCCTGGATGTTGTACCAAGCCTTCGGGATGCGGCTTTCGTCCAGCAGGTATTTGATCGTGTCGCTCATGGTCGCTCAACAAGGGGCCACCCGGCCGGTCATCGCCCCGGCGGGTCCCCGGTCAGGGTTTCGATTCGGCGGCGAGTTGGCCACAACTTCACGAGGAAGGCAATCCCGGAAGCAGGTCTCGCCCCGCCACGCGGCCGTCACCAAGGCGCCGGCCGGGTCGGACCCGTCCGCCGTCGCCGGCCGATGGGATGCCGCACCGCCGCTCAGAACGAGTAGCCGACTCCCAGCAACACCTCGATGCCGTCCTTGAGCTCGACCTCCGCCCGGGTGGGCCCGTGCGACAGGCTCAGGTCGTCGAAGTACTGCCATTGGGCGCCGGCAAACACGTCCCAACCCCGGCCGAGAAAAGCCGCCACTTCGGCACGCACGTAAGCGCCCACGGCGCCGGTGGAATCGCTGCGGCTGCCGGCCACGGTGGTGGTGCCGGTGGGATCGGTCGTCGTTCCCGCATAACTGAGTTTGGCATCCAGGAGGGCCAGGGAAACACCGGCGCCGAGGGTGCAGGCGGCATGACGGCACAGATCGATCCGGGCGGTCGGCCCGAGCTGCAGGTTCCAGATGTCGCCGTTGAGCTTGCGGTTGATGCTGCGGTCCACCGGGTCCACCGCGCTGACGCGGTAGGTCGGCCGGTCCGGAATCGCGGGTCCGGGGCCGTTCACCGTGCCGCTGTAAGGGGCGGTGGGCGGAACCACCGAACCGAGGGTGTACAAGTCGGTGATCGTGCCTTCCTGGCTGCTCACGCTGACGGCATCCCGGGCATCGATGGCCATCCAACCGCCGATCAGGCTCACCCCCCAACTCACCCGGCCGGTGTGGCCGAGGCTCCGCGTGTAACCAAGGCTGAAGCCCCCCTGCGGATCGGCATCCTCGGTGTGGGTCAGGTCGTTGCCGGTGTTGACCGTGGCCTGGTAGGTGAGCGTGCCGAAGGCGGGGTCGTACTGGGCGGCGTCCTGATAACCCCAATACCACGTACGACCGCCGGCGTTCCCGCTGGAGTCCACCCCGACGAAGCCGTTGTCGTAGGTGCGCGGAACGCCGTTGATGTTCGGACCGGGGTCGGCCGCGCTGGCCGGACGCGCCGCCAGATCAGCGAAACGGACGCCGATGTTCAGGCCCAACCGTCCGTTGAGGAACACGCGGTTCTCGGGCACGGGAGCATAAGGGGAATCCGCCGCCATCGCCGACGGGAGCAACACCGCCAAGGCGGCCGGCGCGAGATACTTGGGTCGTTTGGTTTTCATGGTTGCGCGGCGCCAGCTTACGCAAGCTCAGGGAAGCTTGACCACCCTGTAATACCGCTGGAGACCTTTTTCGGGCGCGGTGGGCGTCAAAGGCGGGCCATAATCGATCCACTGGGTCTTGGTCCCGCCGGCGATCAACGGCGGTCCGGCCGGCAACCATCGGTTCAGGTCATCGCTGTACTCCACCGCGTATTGGCGGCCCGGCTCCGACTCGAATTCCACCAGGAAACGGCCGTCTTCCAGCCACATCGAGCGCAGCACCTCGAACCTCGTCCCCTCGACCGGCGGCGTCGTCTCCGGCGCCACGGCCTCGACCACGAAAACCGGCTCACCGGGCGGTCTCCGGTCGGCCCGGTAGTACTCCAGCACGAACGTGACCCGGTCCCCTTCCGTCAACAGTCCCTCGTAATGGATCATGGGCAGTCCATCCGGGCCCACCCTGCCATTGTAGAGGACCGTCCCGGGTTCCAACCCCTCCACGCGGAGTTCCAGCGCCTCGACAAGGCAACCCACAGGACCGGTCGCGGGCTGCCGGTCCAAGGTCCGGACAGTGGGACCCTCGGGGTAAACGCCCCCCCCATGGGACGCCGAAACCGTCACCTCCACCCGCTGGACGAACAAACCGGTCTGCGGATCGAACGCCGGCGCCCCAAGGCTCGTTGCTTCCAGAAGACACTCCCCGGGTGGCGGAACCGCCCCGGCGACGATCACCAGTTGCTTCGGTTCGCCCCCATCGGTGGCCGTCCGCGTGGAAATCGGAGCCCCGAGCATCTCCAGCGTGTTCGGATCGAACACTTGCACCGACTCCGACCACCGCCACGACACCATCCCCACCGAGCCGTCCGGGGCGATGTCCACGCCGTAGGCCCCCCGCTGGGCGGGTCCCACCGGATCGGTCACTTCCCCCAAGTCGCGGACGTCGATGGGATCGGCCTGCACATCGATTTCGTAGGCCCACAAACGGCCTTCGTCGGTGGCAAAGACCCGTGCTCCCTCGGGCGTGATCGCCATGCCCCGACCGGGAAACTGGAGCGGCAGCGTGTGGGCGGTCATGTCGGGGACCGACACGGCATTGTCCGCCGCCAGTACCCATCCGCCATCGGGGGTTGCCACCAACTCCCTCGAGGCCCTTCCCACCGCCCCCAGCGACGCGCCTCGAACCGCGTCCACCGCATACATCCCGCCCCGACCCGCCACGAACACGTACCGGCCATCCGGACTCACCACCACACCCTCGGGCGAGGCGGCCGATCCCAGCGGCACCTCCCGGATCCCGCCGGTGGCCAAATCGACCAGCACCACGGCGCCGTCACCCGCCTCGCCGCCGCCGTTTTTCATGGCCACCGCCAGGAAGGAACCATCCGGAGCCACCGCCACGTCGTAGGGTTCGGTCGTGGTCACGCCGCTCAGATCGATCGTCTCGAGCACTTCGTCCAACTCCGTGTCGATGACCTGCACCGATTGGCCGAACCGGTTGGCCACGTAAACCAGGCCCCCGTCGGGTGAGGCATCCACGCCGCGAGGGTCGGGCCCCACGTCCAGGAAACGAACCACCTCCCCGAACTGAAGGTCAACCACCGCCACCTGATCGGCGTCAGGAATGGAAACGTAGGCCTTGAAGGCGCCATCTTCCCCTGGCACCCCCAAGGCCGCAGCGGGCCAAAGGCCCAGCACCAGCGCCAACGAAGGCGCCGCTCCCTGCTCGGAAAGCAAACGCAGGACTCGCATCGTTTTGGGTTTCATGATCCGTGCTTGGTCTGAGATTTGGATTGGAATGCCTCGACGAACTCCGCGTGGGAGCGCCACCCGGATTCCCTTCCGGCGCCCTGCCTTGGTTCACCGCCGGCCCGAGGACAGCCAAGGGAAAAGCCCGCTGCAACGGCGCCTTTCCCTTGCGATGGACTGGCCCCATCGGACACCAAATGCCATGGACTGTCGAGCCTTTTCTCGCTCCCGCTTGGCTCACGTGAGATCAAATCAAGAGACACCGGCGAGGAAACCGGCTGGGGGCCGGAAGGGGGTGTTGACTCACAGGAAAATGACACCGGGCAAACCCCGACGCCGATGCCCATGAATCGTCCGGTTGGAGAAGACCTCCTGCCCCGACTCTCCACACAGCATGTCCGGCGCGGGCAGGAGCGCCCCAGCCGCAAGCTCGATGCGCTCTGCCGGGACTCCGGCTACGAGCGCAAGCACACCAGCAAGCTGCTGCGGGCACCCTCCACTGCCTGATGGGCGCCCCAGCCCGGGCCGATTCCGCCGCTCGCGGATTGACAGTCGGCGGGTCCCCGGCGAATTGTCCGGAGCGCGCGGGCGCCCCTCCAAGACCGGGCCGGCCCGCCCCGCGAAAGAGCATGAAACCGCTGGACCTTCCTCTGCCCGATGACGAGTTCCCCAAGGAGCTCGTCGAAGTCACGATGAGCTACCTCGACGGGCTCGTTACCGCCGACTGGGAAGACCCGGACGGACCCATTCGTCTGCGGGACGACCTGACCGAGGCCGACCTGGAGTCCGCCAAGATCTACCACGACCTGCGCCTCCTGCTGCAGCTTCTCGAGCAGGAAGGGGGCGCCAACGCCACCGCCAAAGGCAACCTCTGCCGCGCCTTCGTCCGTCTCTGGGTGGAACATGCCCGCTGGCCGGCGGAGCACCGGGAGTTGATGCTGAGAACATGGAAGATTGAATGGGACATCCCCCGGCTTCACCATGCCCGAATCCTCGCCGAGTTCGACAAGCTCATCATCCACCGCAAGAAACGCTGGATCCTCACGAAAAAAGGCCGGGATTTGCTGCTCAACCAGCCGCCAGGGGTTCTCTACCGGCGGGCCTTTCTGACCATGTTCCGCAAGTTGGACATCACGTATTTCGCCCCGCAGCACCCGGCGCCGATCCTTCAAGACGGCATGGGCCTCCTGCTCTGGGAGGTGGGGAACGCGCTGAAGGACTGGCGGCCCATCCAGGAAATTCCGCGGCTGCTGTTGCCGGACAGCGTGCTGGAACTGGTCCGGAGTTCCCTCGACGGGCCTCGCGATCGCGTGGAGTACGTTCTCATGGACCACATCCTCCGGCCGCTGGGGTGGTTCGGCCTCGTTGAACACTGCGAGGACCCGTCGAAACCGCGCGACCGGGAAGATTGGGGCGGGGTGCCGCGATACTGGCAGATCACGCCGCTGTACTCGAAGTTCATCCAGTTCAAGCCGCCGCCGCTGCCGGGTTCAGCCGGCGCCTTGTTGTCGCTCAACTGACCTCCGCCGGTCCGCGCCCACACCAAGCGCCGCGCCCCGGCGGGCCGGTCGCCATTCCTCCTGCCTTGCGGCCCCAAAGGGGGGCTCGGCGATTGTCTGTGGGGGATCGCGGCAAACCCGGGCTTCCCGCCTGCCGCCCTGAGTTCTACCCTTGCCGCATGAACCGCTCACGATACCTCCGGCGCTTGGCTCGGATTCCCGGCGTCGTTCCCGCCGTCGCTTTGTTGGCGGCCTTTCACCTTTCCGCCGCGCCGCCGGCCGGTTACGAGCTGGCATGGGCGGACGAATTCGAGGGCACGGCGTTGGACCCGGCCAAATGGAACCACCGCCAGCCGGGCCCCCGGCGCGACGCCATCAACACGCCGGACGCCGTCACCGTGAAGGATGGCATCCTGACCATCACCACGTGGACCGAAGGCGGCAAGCATTACACCGGGATGATCAGCACCGCCGGCCTGTTCGAGTCCGGCCCCGGCTACTACGAAGCCCGGGTCCGGTTCGCCGACGCGCCGGGGATGTGGTCGGCTTGGTGGCTGCAAACGCCCACCATGGGCCGCCCGTTGGGCGATCCGGCCAAGGCTGGCATGGAGATCGACCTGTTCGAGCATCGTGCCGTCAACCAGGCGGGCAAGGACATCGCCGACCAAGTCCAACACACCCTTCACTGGGACGGCTACGGCGAGCACCACAAAAGCCGGGGCCATCTGACCCCACCGCTGGGTCTGCGCCAAGGATGGCATGTCTTCGGCTGCGAATGGACCGAGACCGAGTACCGGTTCTACGTGGACGGCCGGTTGACTTGGCGCTCCGGCCCGGTGTCGCTCCGACCGGAGTTCATGATCCTCAGCAGCGAGGTTCACGACGGGCGCTGGGCCGGGCGCGTGCCCGAGGGAGGTTACGGAAGTCGCGCGAGCAGTCGGACGCGTTTCGAGGTGGATTATGTCCGTTACTACCGGCCCGCCGGCGCGCGGAAGGCGGCCGATGCCCAGCCGTGAACGCCCCGGACGCCCCCACCCCGCCCGGTTGGCAGCCGCTGGAGGAAGTCCGCTGGGGAATGATCGGTTGCGGCGACGTCACCGAGGTGAAGAGCGCCCCGGCCTTCAACCAAGTCCCCGGCTCGCGCCTGGTGGCCGTCATGGCCCGCACCCCGGAACGGGTCCGGGACTACGCCCGCCGCCACGGCGTTCCCCACTGGTACACCGATGCCGAACGGCTGGTGAACGATCCGGAGGTCAACGCCGTTTACATCGCGACGCCGCCTTCGTCCCACGCGCAATACGCAATCCTGGCCGCCCAAGCCGGCAAGGCCGTTTACGTCGAGAAACCCATGGCGCACACCGTGGCCGACTGCCGGCGGATGATCGCAGCCTGCCGCCGGGCCGGCGTGCCCCTGTACGTCGCCTACTACCGGCGGTACCAAGAGCGGTTCCTCCAAGTCAAACAGTGGCTCCGCGAAGGCCGCATCGGCGAGGTCCGTCTGGTCAACGTCGATCTCTGGCTTCCGCCGCGTCCGGAGGATCTCCCGCCCGACAATCTCCCTTGGCGGGTCCGGCCGGAGATCTCGGGCGGGGGCTATTTTCACGACATGGCCTCGCACCAGCTCGATCTCTTGGATGACTGGTTCGGGCCGTTGACCGAGGCCCGGGGGGAAACCCACAACCGCGCCGGCTGGTATCCGGCGCCGGACGTGGTGCTGGCCCGGTTCCGTCTGCCCGACGGCGGCCTGGGCCAAGGCAGTTGGTGTTTCTGCGCCAGCCAGCCGGTGGACCGGATCGAAATCGTCGGCAGCCGCGGGCTGATCCGGGTGGCCGCCTTCCTTCCGGCTCCGGTCGAGCTGGTCACTCCGGAGGGGATCGAGCAGCGGAACCTGATTCCGGCCCAGCCCGTGGCCAAGCCCTTGATCGAGCGGGTGGTCCGGGCCCTGCGCGGCATGGGTGATTGTTCGACCACCGGCGAAACAGCCCTGCGCACCAACGAGGTGATGGAAGCCATCTGCGGGCCGCCCGCCACCGACAGGCACGCCGCCGGCCCGGCGGATGGTTGAGCCGGCTGCCCGGAAATTCGCGGCTCGCCCGGCTTGACCCGGAAGGGCCGGACGACTAAGTGAGGCCGCATGAAACTGACTTGGCAGGACACCGACGAGATCGCTTGGGCGCTCGCGGAGGAGTATCCGGACCTCGATCCCATGGAAGTGAGCCTGTCGGAAATCCGCAAGATGGTGCTCCAACTGGATGACTTCGAGGACGATCCGAACGGCTCCTCGACGGCCATCCTCGAGGCGATCCAAGCCGCATGGCAGGAGGGCATCCAATGAGCGGCGAACGCGAGGTCGTGGCGACACCGGCCGCCCCGGCGGCGGTCGGCCCCTACAGCCAGGCGATCCGGGCGGGGGGATTCGTGTTCTGCGCGGGCCAGATTCCGTTGGATCCGGCCACCGGCGCGTTGGTCGAGGGTGACGTGGCCGCCCAGACGGAGCGGGTTTTGGAAAACCTCAAGGCCGTGCTCGAGGCGGCCGGCACCGGCATGGACCGCGTCGTCAAGACCACCGTTTACCTGCAGGACATGACCGACTTCGCGGCGATGAACGAGGTTTACGCCCGCTACTTTCCCAAGGATCCCCCCGCCCGGGCGGCGGTGCAGGTGGCGGCTCTGCCGAAAGGAGCCCGGGTCGAAATCGAGGCCATCGCCTTGGCCTGACGCCCTGCCGCGGCCGGCCGTTCACCCGACGCGAATCGCGTCCAATTCCAGCTCGAACAACAGGTCGTCCCGGCAGACGTCGTTCTTGGTGACCACCACCGGCAGATCGGGCAGGCCCTGGCGCCGGCAGTATTTCTCGAAGGCCCGCGTGTCGTGGGCGTGCTTGAAGTAAGCGATGGCCCGCGTCGTGTCCGCCCAGTCCATGCCCCGGGAACGCAGGATCGCGTGGACCACCTCCATGGTGGTGGCCACCTGGGCTTCCACATCCCCCACATGCGCCGTCGCGCCGCCGGGTTCGATGCTGGCCGTCCCCGAGACCAACAACCGCCGCTGCCCCGGCCAAGCCACTTCCACCGCCCGACTGAAGGAGCTGCCATACTCCAAGGCCGGACATTGCAACGGCGAAGGCACCGCCTCGAGCCGCAGTTCCGCGGAAGCCGGAATCACCGCCATCAGGTCCCCGGTCAACGCCGCCCCGGCCGGATTGTTCCCCCCGATGCCGGTCGAGGCCGGCACCAGCCGGTCATAGATGCCGCGCTGCTGGAAAAACCGGTTTCGCACCGCGTTGAAGGCGTCGTACCACTCGAGGATGTCGTCCAAGTAGAACCAGGTCCGGTACACGTGCTCGAACCGGAAGCCGGCTTCGGCGAGGACCCGCTCGGCCAGATCGAAGACCGCCTCGGCCTGCGCCTCGCGGCTGGCGGTCGGATCCGGCGGCAGCAATCCCCCCAGCACGCAGTGCCGGCCCCGCTCATCCTCGTAGGTCACCCCCACCGTGCGCCCGCCCCAACGCACCGGCCGGGTTTCCACCCCGCCGATGGCGTGGACTTGCAGCCCCGCAACCGGCGAACCCTGGCCGTTGCCCTGCTCGACCCACGTCACCGGCCAGTGGCTCCCGTCGAGCCGGTGCAAGCTGCCCCGTCCCGCCGCGGGACCGCCCACCACCCCGAACACCTCCTGCCGGAGAATCCGCCAATGCGGCTCCGCCTCGATCCAGGCGTAAAACCGCTGGAACAGGTCCGCCGCCGATTCCCCTGGCAACGCCGGCATCGTCAGAAACAACTCCCGGCACCCGCCGCTCTCCACTTCGATCCATCGCCGGCCGCGATCCCGGCCCTGCCGCAAACCCGTTGAAGCCATGTCCGGAAAGCCGCTCATGAAGGAAGCCGGGGTGACCGGGAACGGGCCGCCGAACCACGAGCGCCCCGCCGCCTGCCTGGGCGGCCGGCCAAAGTCTGCTGTGCTGGGCGCTGGTTCATGGTTTCCGAGCAGCGACGCGGCATCCTAACCGCGCGGTTCCCTTCCGCGCAAATCGTTAGGCCGCCTCATCCGGCGGTTTCCCGCCATCGCGGCCTCTGCTACACTGCCCGCATCACAATGAACCGGAACTGGCGGGAAAAGTTACGGCGAATGCGGCGGCGGCTCGGCCGGCTGACCGACGAACGCCACCTGGCGGCCGCCCTTCATGCCCCGCTCGGTCTGGGCGAACGGCTCCTGCATTTCTGGGTTCTGGTCTGGCGCACCTACATGCAGAACCGCTGCGCCCTCCGCGCCGCCGCCCTTTCCTATGCCACCCTCCTGGCACTCGTCCCGTTGTTCGCCGTCCTGATCAGCATTTCCGGCTCCCTGCTCAAGCGGCACGGCGAGGAGGCCATCATGAAGCTGGTGGACGAGGTGGTCATGGCCATCACGCCGGGCATGGACACCCCGCCCGAACCAGCGCCCGCCGCTCCCGGCCCCACCGCCACCAACGTGGTCACCCAAGTTCCGGCCGTCTCCGGGCAAACCACCTCCCCGGCCGCTGCCGCGCCTCCGACCGGCGACCAAATCCGCATTTCCCGGGCCGAGGTCCGGGCCCGCATCCAACAGTTCATCGCCAACATCCAGACCGGAGCCCTCGGGGTGGGCGGCATGATCGCCCTGCTGGTCCTGACCATCGGCCTCATCAACCGCGTCGAACAAACCCTCAACGACATCTGGGGTGTCCATCGCGGACGGGCCTGGCATCTGCGGCTGGCCTATTATTGCGCCGTTCTCGTCCTCGGCCCCGTGCTCCTGGCCCTGGCCATGACGCTCACCGGGGCCGACTACGTCCAAAGCGCCCGCGAGTTCTTCAAGAGCCATCTGCCTTGGGGCGACCTGTTGGACCGCACGTTCATCGGGCTGCTCCCCTACGGGGTCCTGGGCGTGGCGTTCACCCTGCTCTACTTCGCCCTCCCCAACACCAAGGTGAAGTTTCATGCGGCCCTGATCGGCGGCGTTCTGGCCGGCTGCCTGTGGCAACTGAACAACCAGCTCGGCGCCCTCTACGCTTCCCGCGTCCTCACCTACAGCCGCATCTACGGCAGCGTGGCGATGATCCCGCTTCTGATGCTCACCCTCTACCTCCACTGGCTGATCCTGCTGCTCGGCGCCCAGGTTTCCTACGTCGTCCAGCACGGGCGCACCTACCTCGAAGACCTCGCCGCCGGCCACATTTCCCAGCGCAGCCGCGAACGCCTCGCGTTCCATGTGGTTCTCGAAGCCGGCCGGGCCTTCGTCCACGGCCAACCGCCCCCCGACCTCGTCTCCCTGGCCGAGGAAACCCGGGCGCCGATCCGCGTCGTCGAGGAAGTCACCCGCCAGCTCGTGGCCCGCCGGATCCTCCACGAGGTCAACGGCGGTCAAACGGGCCTCGCGCCGGCCCGCCCCTTGGAAATCCTCACCGTGGCCGACGTCCTTCACGCCCTGCGGGACGGCCCCCACGAGGACGCACCCTGCACACTCGAAACACGCCTCCCCGAAAGGTTGGAACGCCTTCTTGCCGAAGCGGACCATGCGGCCCGGTTGTTGACCCTCCGCGAGCTGCTGCCGGATCGGGGCGAACCCACCGTCACGCCGCTGGCGGCCACCCCGGACGCCCGACCCAATGCCGCGTCGGCTCCCTAGGCCGCCGGTTTCCCCCTCTCCTCATGACCGCCACGGCCCCCACCTCCCCACCCTTGCCGCCGGAAGGCGCGTCCGGCCCCGTCAAACCCGGACGACTCGGCTCGATCGACGCCTACCGCGGCCTGGTGATGCTCCTGATGCTCGGCGAGGGGCTCCGGTTCTGCGCCGTCTCCCGGGCGTTGCCCGAAAGCAGGTTCTGGGCCTTCCTCTGCCATCACCAAAGCCACGTGCCGTGGGTCGGCTGCTCGCTGCACGACCTGATCCAGCCTTCGTTCTCCTTCCTGGTCGGCGTGGCGTTGGTGTTCTCGATCGCCTCCCGCCGGGCCCGCGGCAGCACTTTCGGCCGGATGCTCGGCCATGCCTGGTGGCGGGCGCTGGTGCTCGTGCTGCTGGGCGTTTTCCTCAGAAGCCTCGGCCACCGGCAGACCTATTGGACCTTCGAGGACACCCTGACCCAGATCGGCCTCGGTTACGGGTTTCTGTTCCTGCTGGCCTGGCGGCCGGTCCGCGACCAATGGCTGGCGCTGGG
>RFJD01000390.1 GCA_003695015.1 Verrucomicrobiota bacterium
GAACCGGATCAGCGGGACGGCCTGTCGTCGGCGTGCGGCGCGAGTGTTTCGCTCGGGCCGATCCGCACGCCCCGCTGCCGCAGTTCGGCGGCGATGCGGGCGAACCCTTCCGCCGAGATCGGCCGGGTGGCGTCCTCGAGGAGGGCGACTTGGAAACCAAGCTCGGCGGCGTCCCGCGCGGTGCAGGCCACGCAGTAATCAGCCGCCAACCCGGCCACGTGCACCTCGCTGACGCCCAAGCCGCGCAGCCAATCCGCCAATCCGGTCTGGCGCCGGCGGCCGTTGTCGAAGAAGGCCGAGTAGCTGTCCACCCGGCGGTCCATGCCCTTGCGGAAGATGGCGGCCGCCGGACCGGTGTTCAGCCCGTCCGCCAAGGCCGCGCCCGGGGTGTCCCAGACACAGTGATCGGGCCAGAGGACCTGTTCGAGGCTGTCGAGCTCGATCCGGTCCAGCGGTTGCTTCCCCGGATGTTGGGAGGCGAAGCTCAGGTGGTCCGGCGGATGCCAGTCCTGGGTGAGGGCGACCAGCGGGTAACGGGTCTGGATGCGGTTGAGCACGGGGATGATGGCGTCGCCCTCCGGCACGGGCAGGGCGCCGCCGGGGAGGAAATCCCGTTGGACGTCCACGATGATCAACGCGGTCATGGCTGCGATCCTGCGACGCTTCGTTTCAGGTTTCCAACCATGGGCGCATCAGCTCCTCGCGCAAGGCGGCCAGGCGCGGGCTGATGCCCACTTTGTAAACATGCGGGTTCTCGAACCGGTGGTGTTCCGCCGGCAGGGCGGCCAGGCGTTCCCTGGCGTGGGCCGCCGCGGCGGAAACATCCGGCAACGCCGCCACCGGCCGTCCGTTTTCGACGACGGGCCGCAACAGGGGCTCGGCCTGCCAGCCTTCCAGCTTCAACCGGCGCATCGGATCGTGCGGATGGATCATCCGGTCCGGCGGCGGTTCGTCGGCCAAATGGATGGCATCGGCGGCGAACCGGCCGTCCGCGTCCCGGTATCGGGACACCGCCTTGCGGCCGGGCAGGGTTTGCTTGGCGAGGCCGTCGGCGCGCTTGAGACACGGCCGGCCGTCGCACTCGGCCAGTTTGTAAACCCCGTCCAGCGCCGCCTCCGGCAAACCGGCGGCCAGCGCCGTGCCCACACCGAACACGTCGATGGGCGCCCCCTGTTCGAGCAGGCTGCGGATGAGGAATTCGTCGAGCTGGTTGGACGCCACGATCTTCACGTCCGGGAAACCCGCCGCGTCGAGCGCCTGCCGGACGGCGCGGGCTTGATAGGCCAGGTCGCCGCTGTCGATCCGCACGCCGGCCAGCCGTTGCCCCCGGGCCGCCAGTTCCCGCGCCACGGTGATGGCGTTCGGCAGGCCGGAGCGGAGGGTGTCGTAGGTGTCCAGCAGCAGGACCGTGTTGGATCCATGGACTTCGGCATAGGCCCGGAAGGCGGCCAGTTCGTCGCCGTGGCTTTGGACGAAAGCGTGGGCCATCGTGCCGGCGCTCCGCAACCCGTATCGCCGCGCGGCGTCGAGGTTCGAGGTGCTGGCGCAACCGCCGATGGCCGCGGCCCGGCTGGCCCAACGTCCGGCGAGGCCCTGGGCCCGGCGCAGCCCGAACTCACTGACGATCCGCCCCCGGGCCGCCTCCACGCAGCGGGCCGCCTTGGTGGCGATGAGGGTCTGGAAGTTGAGCACGTTCAGCAACAGCGTCTCGATGAGCTGGGTCTCCAACAACCCGCCCTCGACCCGCGCCACCGGTTCGAGCGGAAACACCACCTCCCCCTCCGGCGGCATCCAGATCGAGCCCCGGAACCGGAACTCCCGGAGCGCCTCGACGAACTCCGGGTCGAATCCCTCCCGGCGCAGGAACTCCCGTTCCCCCTCGCCGAACCGGAACTGCTCCAACGCCTCGACCAACGTGGCTGCGCCGGCGAACACCGCGTAGCCGCCATGGAAAGGCAACGTGCGGAAGAAATAGTCGAACACCGCCGGCGTGTCGGCCCGGCCCTCGCGCCAATAGACCCAGGCCATGCTCAGCTCGTAGCGGTCGGTGTAGAGGCCGCTGAACAACGGAGGCGTTTTGCTGGCGGGGGCCGACCCGGTCATGCCGGGAGGTTACGGGTGGGGCAGCCCCGCCGCAACGACGGGTTGGCCGGACTTGTGCGGCCGGGCCGGTCGGGGCACCATGTGGGCATGCACTTTCCACAGTTCTGGCAAAAGGTCGGCCAGGGCGCCGTCTCGGCATGGGGTTGGTCCGACGTCAGCGAAGACGAGGCCCGCCGCCGCGCCCGCGAACGGCTGGAACGGGTGTTGGCCGCCCTCCGCAACCGGCGGACCCACGAGCTGAGCCGGTATGCCTACGGCGATCGCCCGTTGCGGGAGGAGGTGCTGCGGCGGTTTGCCGGGCCGGACGGGGCGGAGACCGCCTTGGTGACGCGGAACCGTTACGGGGCGCTGGTGCTCAATAGCGCCAACCTGTTGTTCGTGGACATCGATCTGCCGCCCCAACCGCGTTCGGGGCCGGTGGGCTGGTTGAAGCGCCTCTTTGGCGGGGGACGATCGGAGCCGGCGGAGACGCCGCCCGAGGAGAAGCTGCGGGAGCGGTTGCAGGCGTGGGTGGCGGCGAACCCGGGTTGGAGTTGGCGCTGGTACCGCACCCGGGCGGGATACCGGTTGATGGCGGTGCACCAGCCGGTGGGCGTGGAGGATCCGGTGGTGGAGCGGGTGTTCGATCACTTCGAAGCCGATCCCCTCTATCGCCGGTTGTGCCGGGTGCAGCAGTGTTATCGCGCCCGCCTGACGCCGAAGCCCTGGCGCTGTGGCGTGTCACTGCCCCCGGGCGGTTGGCCGTGGCCGGACGAGAAGGCGCGGCAGGCTTTCGAGCGATGGAACGGCGATTACCTCCGCGCGGCGGCGGGCAGGGCCACCTGCCACTGGCTCGGACAGGTGGGCGCCGGGGAGGTCCACCCGGAACTGCGGCCGTTGGTCGAGTTCCACGACCAGACCACCCGGGCCGACAGCGACGCTCCCCTGGC
>RFJD01000068.1 GCA_003695015.1 Verrucomicrobiota bacterium
CGCGCCGGCCGGCGCCCGTTGAACCGACCCGGAGGAGCAGTCATGGCAGCCAAGACCCTCACCATCGACGGCCAGATGATCAGCGCCGAAGAGAACCAGACGGTGCTCGAGGCGGCGCGCGATCACGATATCCACATTCCCACCCTCTGCCATCTGGAAGGCGTGCAGGAGGTCGGCGCCTGCCGGCTGTGCCTGGTCGAAGTGGCCGGCAGTTCCAAGCTACAGCCCGCCTGCGTCACCCAAGTGGCCGAGGGCATGGAAGTGCGCACCGATTCCGAGCGCCTGCGCAAATACCGGCGCATGATCCTCGAGTTGCTCTTCGCCGAGCGGAACCACGTTTGCGCCGTCTGCGTGTCCAACGGCCACTGCGAGCTGCAGAAGCTGGCCATGGACCACGGCATGGACCACGTCCGTTTCCCGTATCGGCATCCGCAACTGGGCGTGGATCTCTCGCACCGGCTCTTCGGCATGGACCACAACCGCTGCGTGCTTTGCACCCGTTGCGTGCGGGTCTGCTGGTATGTCGAGGGCGCCGGCACCAAGAACGTCGCCGGCCGCGGCGCCGGTTGTCACATCATCACCGACCTCAACGAGCCCTGGGGCGATTCGGAGACCTGCACCAACTGCGGCAAGTGCGTCCACGCCTGTCCCACCGGCGCGCTCTTCTTCCAAGGCGCCACCGTCGGCGAAATGGAGCGCGACCGCGACAAGCTCGAATACATCGTCACCGCACGGGAGAAGAAGCAATGGATCGTGTAAAGCTCGCCACCCTCTGGCTGGGCGGTTGCTCCGGCTGCCACATGTCGTTCTTGGACCTGGACGAATGGCTCGTCGAGCTGGCCGCCCGCGCCGACGTCGTCTTCAGCCCGGTGGTGGACATCAAGCAATACCCGGAGCAGGTGGACGTCGCCCTCATCGAAGGCGCGGTGTGCAACGAGGAACACCTCGAGATCGTCCGGCGCGTTCGCGCCCGCACGCGCATCGTCGTTTCCTTCGGCGACTGCGCGGTCACCGGCAACGTGACCGCCATGCGCAACGTGCTGGGCAAGGCCGAGCCCGTGTTGCAACGCGCCTACCTCGAGGCGGCCGACGAACACCCGCAGATCCCCGCCGAACCGGGGATCGTGCCGCCGTTGCTGGACCGTGTCGTGCCGGTGCACGCCGTCATTCCGGTGGACCATTACCTGCCCGGCTGCCCGCCGCCGGCGGACCGCATCCGGGCGCTGTTGGAAGCGTTGCTCGACGGGCGCGAGCCGGGGTTGACCGGCGAACAAATCAAATTCGGCTGAGCCTGCGCCGGGTGAAGGCACCCGGGCCGGCTTGGCCCGCGCACTTTTGAAGATAGGGTTCCATGGCTGAACGCATTGTCATCGATCCGGTGACCCGCATCGAGGGTCACGCCAAAATCACCATCCACCTCGACGACGAAGGCCACGTCGCCGAAGCCCGCTTTCACGTCACCGAGTTCCGCGGCTTCGAGAAGTTTTGCGAAGGCCGGCCCTTGGGCGAAATGCCCGGCATCACGCCGCGCATCTGCGGCATCTGTCCCGTGAGCCACCTGCTCGCCTCGGCCAAGGCGGCCGACGACATCCTCTCGGTGCGCATCCCGCCCGCGGCGGAGAAGCTGCGCCGGTTGATGAACCTCGGGCAGATCATCCAGTCGCACGCCCTGAGCTTCTTCCACCTCAGTTCGCCGGATTTCCTGCTGGGCTGGGAGACGCCGCCCGAACGGCGCAACGTCTTCGGCCTGATCGCCGCCAACCCGGAGCTGGCCCGCAGCGGCATCCGGCTGCGCCAGTTCGGCCAGGAAGTCATCGAGCTGCTCGGCGGGCGCAAGATTCACCCCGCTTGGGCCGTGCCCGGCGGCGTGCGCCAGCCGCTCACCGAGGCCGGCCGCGACCACATCCGCGCCAAGCTCCCCGAGATGCTTGGCATCGCCCGGCATGCCCTTGTCCTGTTCCGCGAGGTGCTCGACAAACACGCCCGCGAGATCCAGATCTTCGGCAACTTCCCCTCGCTGTTCCTCGGCCTGGCCAACGAGAAGGGCGAATGGGAACACTACGACGGCTGGCTGCGGTTCGTGGACTCGGGCGGCAACGTCATCGCCGACGAAATCGAGCCGGTCCGCTACCGCGAGTTCATCGGCGAAGCCGTCGAACCGGCCTCCTACCTCAAGTCGCCTTTCTTCAAGCCGCTCGGCTATCCGCAGGGCGTCTATCGCGTCGGGCCGCTGGCGCGCTTGAACGTCTGTCGCACCATGGGCACGCCGCTGGCCGATGCCGAGCTCGACCGCTTCCGCCGCTACGGCCGCGACGCCGTCACCTCGTCCTTCCTCTACCACTACGCGCGGCTGATCGAGATCCTGGCCTGCGTCGAGCGCATCGAGCGGATGATCGACGATCCGGACCTGCTCTCCGACCGGCTGCGCGCCGATGCCGGCATCAACAAGACCCGCGGCGTGGGGGCCAGCGAAGCCCCGCGCGGCACGCTCTTCCACGACTACGAAGTGGACGCCAACGGCTTGGTGCAGAAGGTCAACCTCATCATCGCCACCGGGCAGAACAACCTGGCGATGAACCGGACCGTCAGCCAGATCGCCCGGCACTACATCCAGGGGCCGAAGATTCCGGAGCCGATGCTCAACCGCGTCGAAGCCGGCATCCGTTGCTACGATCCCTGCCTGAGCTGCTCGACCCACGAAGCCGGCCGCATGGCGCTGCACGTGACCTTGCACGGGCCCGACGGCGCCGTGCTGGACGAAAAAATCCGCGGCTGACCGCGGGCCCGCATGACCGGATCGAGCCGGCCACCGCGCCATGGCCCCGCCAGCGACTTGGGGTGCAAGTTCCCGGCCCACAAGGAGGACCAGTGCCGTGTGGTGCCGGCTTCCAGCCTATTGGGCCGCCGGGCTGGGGGAGCGGCGGGGATGAACGCTTGCGTCGTGGAGTGTGGTCCCGCGGCGGCGGGACCGCTTTCCAAAGCGCCGGAGGGCCAGCGCACTCCGCAAAGAAGTGTGGTGCAGGCTTCCAGCCTGCCCCCTTTTTCGCCAACTCTGAGCGTGCCGTGAAACTCCTCCTCATCGGTTACGGCAACGAGCTTCGGGGCGACGACGCCGCCG
>RFJD01000391.1 GCA_003695015.1 Verrucomicrobiota bacterium
CCTGGATCGGCCGGAACAGGAATGGAACCGTCGCGCGCATCGGGCCCGAGCGTAGCCGGCGTCCTTTGCGTCTGCCAAGCCGGCGCCGTCCCTTCCGGCCAGGCACGGGCCGGACGCGGCCGGAGCGCCGGCATCCTGCCGGCTGGGTTGGCCGCTTGGGCCGACAGTGGTCCCACGGCTGGCTGATGGTTTGCCGGGCTGCCGGCCGGATCGGGGTGATTTGGAGGAAGGCCGACAAGATGTTGGCGGTCCCGGGGAGGTGGTTGGGGTGAAGGCCGACAGGATGTTGGCGATCCCGGCGCGCGGGCATCCGGGCTTGCCCCCGGTCGGGGGGATGGCGCATCAAGGGCCATGCTTTACGTTTACGCGGTCCTGATTGGCGTTCTCAGCGGACTGACCAGCGGGTTGTTCGGTGTCGGCGGAGGGATCGTGATGGTCCCCGCCATGACGCTGCTATTGCGCATGGAGATCAAGCAGGCCATCGGCACCTCGCTGGCGATCATGGTGCCCTCGGCCCTGATGGGGGCGTTCCGCCACTGGCAGCTCGCGCACGTGAACTGGAAGGTGGCCCTCTGCGTGATTCCGGCGGCCATCGCCCTGAGTTTCGTGGGGGCTTCGCTGACCAAGGTGTTGCCGGCGATCGCCCTGAGGAGGGCGTTTGGCGGGCTGTTGATCGTGGTGGGGGCGCGGTTGGTGCTGGGCCGCTGATCCCGGCGGTCTTCCCGGGACGGCCGGGGCGGGCGACGGACTTTTTCCCGATGGGCGGACACCGCCGGCCTTGCCGCGGCCGCCTGCGCCCCGCAGGATGACGCCCGTCGGCCGGCGCGCCGGGACAGGGATTCGGCTGCCGGCCGCAACTTTGGACCGCGGGGATTGTATAACCCGGGCGAAACGGAAGCCGGACCATGCCTGTGCCTTCCATCACGGAAACCTTGACGCGCGAAGGGCTGATGCAGCCCGGCGAACTGGAGTTGTGGCGCGCCGAATGCGCCGAACGCCGGCGTCTGCGCGTGGAATGGGAGCGGGAGGGCGCGGCCGGCGACCGGGCGGCCGGGCCGGTCGAGCCCGAGCCGGAGGCGCCGCGCGGTTTGCTGGCTTTCCTGCAGGAACGGCGGGGGATGGACGACGACACTTTCCATGCCGCGCTGGCCCGGGCGGTGGGCTGGCCGTTCCTCCCGAAACCCCCGGTGCCGGCCGAGGACGAGGTCAAGGAGCGCCTCGAATTGCAGGGTCTGCTTTCGCCCAAGGTGGCCCGGCAATTCCACGTCCTGCCGGTCAAACGCGAGCCCGACCCGGCCGACCCCGAGCAAAAGCCGCGGTACTGGTTCGTGACCAGCAACCCGTTCGATCCCACCCTCCAGGCGGCGGTGCGGTTCGAGGTTGGGTTCGAGCCGGAGTTCGCCCTGGCCACCCCGGAAGACGTGGACAACGGGCTGGACAGCGTTTACGGCGTGGGCAGCGAGGCCTTGCTGGGGGTGGCGCGGGACGAGGCCGAGCCGGAGGACGCGACCTCGAAGGACGTGGACGTGGACGACAAGGAGGCGAGCGTCATCAAGTTCGTCAACCAAGTCATCCTCGAGGCCCAGCGGCGGCGGGCGACCGACATCCACTTCGAGCCGCAGGAACGGGAGCTGCGCATCCGGTACCGGGTGGATGGCATGCTCGAGCGGGCCAAGGTGCCGGACAACCTCAAGGACTACCAGTCGGCCATCCTCTCCCGCATCAAGGTGATGGCCAAGATGAACATCGCCGAGAAACGGCTGCCCCAGGACGGCCGCATCAACGTCCGCATCGGCGGCCAGGAGATCGACATCCGCGTCTCGACGGTGCCGACGGTCTATGGCGAGAGCATCTCGCTGCGGTTGCTGACGCGCGACCGCAAGAAGATCACGCTCGAATCGCTCGGCTACCCGCCCCAGGAACGCCGCATCGTCGAGAGCATCATCGTCAAGCCCCACGGCATCTTCCTGGTGACCGGCCCCACCGGTTCGGGCAAGTCCACCACCCTTTACGCCTGCCTGCAGATGATCAACGTGCCCACCAAACGCATCCTCACGGTCGAGGACCCGGTGGAGTACGAGATCGAGGGCATCAACCAGATCGCCATCCGGCCGGAGATCGGTTTGACCTTCGCCACCGGCCTGCGCCACATCCTGCGGCAGGATCCCAACGTGGTGATGGTCGGCGAGATTCGCGACTTGGAAACGGCGGAGATCGCCATCCGCGCCGCGCTCACCGGGCACCTGGTGTTCAGCACCCTGCACACCAACGACGCCCCCAGCGCCTTCACCCGGCTCATCGACATGGGCATCGAGCCATTTCTGGTGGCGTCCTCGGTCGAAGCCGTTTTGGCGCAGCGCCTGGTCCGCCTGATCTGCCCCCATTGCATGACCGAGGTGGACATGAGCGGGCCGGAACAGCGGCGGATGCTCGAGGCCAAGCAGTTTCCGTTCGACGTCTTTCCGCAGCCCACCTTCTACAAGGGGGCGGGTTGCGAGGAATGCCGCGAGCAGGGCTACCTGGGCCGCACCGGCATTTATGAGCTGCTCGAGGTGCGCGACAACATCCGGCCGCTGATCATGAGCCGGGCGCCTTCGACCGAGATTCGCGAGGCGGCCATCGCCAACGGCATGAAAACCCTGCGCCAGGCCGGTTGGTACCGCACCCAGTTCCGCGAGCCCAAGGAGGACGGGCCGCCCGTGCCGGAGTACCTTCGCGGCCGGCCCACCACGATGGAGGAGGTCCTGCGGGTGACCCAGACCGAGGAACACCTGGCCGCCCTCATGGAAGACGAACGCACCACCCTGCGGTCGGCGGCGCTCTCCGCGCCTTCCGCGCCGGCTCAACCCGCCTCATGAAGTCGCGTCCCTGGCGTCACGGCAATGTCTGCGCGCTCTTCCCGGACGAGGGGCGGTGGCGGTTGTGGCACTTCGAGCGCCACCGCCGCGGGGCGCGCCTGTTGCGGCAGGCCGAGGGACGGCTCGACGGGGAGACGGCGCCGGCCAACCTGGCCCGGCGGACCCTCCGGCATCTCTGGCAGCCGTTGTTGAACGTCGCCTGGCTGCCTCCCAACCAGGTTTTTCTCCGGGTGATCGAGCTGCCCGCCTGCGAGCCGGAGGAGATCCCGGCGATGGTCGAGTTCGAGATCGAGCGGCTTTCGCCCCTGCCGGTGGCGGACATCCAGTGGACCTGCGAGCCGTTGCCGTCGGCGCCGGGTCAGCGGCGGTCGGTGGTGGTGATCATCGTGGCGCGGCAGGCCTTGGAAGGGCACTTGGAGGCGTTGGATCGGAGCGGTTACCAGCCGGATCGGCTGGACCTGCCGGAGTTGCGGGAGCTGCTGGTGCAGGCCGTGGAACGGGAGGGCGCCTGGATCCTGGCCCGGCGCGAGGGGGGCCGGATTGCCTGCCTGTTGGCTTGGTTCCATGAGGGACGGCTCCGGTACATCGAGCTGCGAAGCTTTGCCGACGACGCCCAAGCGGCCCGGAGCCTCGAGGCCTCGTTGGCGCCATTGATCTGGACCGGTGAGATCGAGGGGTGGCACACCGCGCGCACGCGGTGGCATTTGGTGGCCGGCAGCGAGCTGGCGCAGCAGTTGCGGGGGGCGGTCGAGGCCGTCGCCGGCAGCGTGGAAGTGCGGGAGCCGTTGACCGAGGGCGAGTTGGCCCGGCACTGCATCCTGGCGGAGACGCCGGCCAACCTGATTCCCGAGGAAGTGCGCCTGACGCAGCGGCAGGAGTTCGTGGACCGGCTCTGGATGCGGGCCCTCGGACAAGCGGCCCTGGTTTACATCTTTCTGGTGCTCGGTTACTTCGCCTTCCTGAGCATCCAGGATTACCGCCGCAGCGACATCCAGTACGAGCTGGCCGGGCTTTACCAAGGCTACACCAACGCGCTGGCCCTGAAGGCCAAGGTGGAACTGCTCCAGAACCAGATCGACCTGAAGTTCGCCGCGCTGGATTGCCTGAAGGCCGCGGCCGACGCGCTCCCGGCGGGCATGACGCTCAGCTCGTTCGACTTTCAGCGCGGGCGCCGGGTGAACCTGTTCGGCACCGTCTCGGCGGATCAACAGCAGTTGGTGGCCGAGTTCACCGAAGCCCTCAGCGCCGCCGAGGTCAACGGCCGCCGCCTCTTCAGCCGCGTCACCACCAAGGCCATCCAGGCCACTCCCGGCCGGCCGGCCAGTTGGACCATCGAGTGCGAACTGCTCCGCCAAACCGAGCCATGAGCAGCCTGGCCTTTTTCGACAACCTGCGTCCGGGCGAACGCCGCTTCCTGGTGATCGTCCTGACGGTGGTCTTCATCGTCCTCAACGCCGTGCTGGTGTGGCCGCGCTTGGACGACTGGAAGACCGTCCAGCAGGAGATCGAACAGTTGCGCCGCCAGCGCGCCGAGTATCTCGAGGAGATCAACCGCACCGCCCGCTACGAGCGCCAGATCCGCGAGTTGGAAGGGCAGGGTTCCGCCGTCCTCCCCGAGGCGCGCGCCCTGGACCTCCTCCGCACCGTTCAGGAAAAAGCCCGGCTCAGCGGCGTCGTCATCACCCAGACCCGCACCGCCACGAGCGCTTCGGCCACCTCGCGGACCAACGCCTTTTTCGACGAGCAGGCCCTCACCGTCGGCATCACCACCGGCCCCAAGGAGCTGATCGAGTTCCTCTACAGCATCGGGACCGGCGAATCGATGATCCGGGTTCGCGACATGGACCTGCGGCCCACCCGCCAGCGTTACCAGCTCGACGGCAACCTCACTTTCATTGCCAGTTACCAGAAAGCCAAACCCAACCCGCCGCCTTCCGCGGCCGGCGGGGCATCCCGCGTTTCTCCATGACGGCCCGATCCCTTCTTCCGACCACGCTTCTCGGCGGCGCCGCGTTCCTCCTGTGGACCGCCGCCGCGCCCCTCG
>RFJD01000392.1 GCA_003695015.1 Verrucomicrobiota bacterium
ACGTAGCCCAGCTCCCGCGCCACCCGCAGCACTTTTTCCCGGGTTTGGGGGGCCACGTTGCCCAAGTTGCGCATGACCCGGGAAACGGTCATGACCGAGCATCCGACCCGTTCGGCGATGTCCTTGAGGCGATTCATCGAACCGTGAACCGAGCGTTGCCGGCCTTGAAGCCGCGCCCGCATGGCGCCCGCGTCCCGGCATGCCGTTTCCCCTCGTGATTCCCACGAGGGCCGCCGGCGGCAAACCTTGTGTTCGGCCTGCCCGTTCCGTGTATGCTCGGGCGGTGCAGGACGCGGAGCGAACCAAGGTGACCTATCGATGGGAGCGGCGCAAGGCGGTGGCGCTGGGAATCTTGGAATCCGCGGGGGCCACGTTCCTGCTGCTGATCGCTGTCCGGTGGTACGAAACCGGCGCCGCGGCCAAGGGGTTGATCGCCGCGGGCGGCAGTGTGGGGCTCCTCATGAGCCCGCCCACCCTCAGTCTGGTGGCCCGGCGGGGCTGGCGAACCGCCCGGGCCGGCGCCACGCTGGCGGCCTTGGGCTCGGCCATGTTCGCCTTGATGGCCGCCTTCCCCGCCCTGCCCCTCTATGTGGCTGGCTCGGTCGTCACCATGGCCTGTGTGGGGGCCAGCGTGCCGCTGATGACCCAGATCTACCGGGAAAACTACCCCAGTCGGCAGCGCGGAAAGCTCTACTCCCGGACGGTCATGATCCGCATCGGCACGGCGGCGGCCTTCAGCGAACTGGCCGGACGCGTCCTGGCCCACGACATGGCCTGGTACCGCGGCCTGCTGGTGGTGTTTTCCGCCGCTTTCGCCTTCGTCGCTTTCTGCCTGTGCCACGTGCCCTCCCGGCGGCTTGTCGATCCGGGTGAAAGCCACCCGTTCCACTCGATGCGGCACCTGCGACAGGACCGGTTGTTCCGGCACGTCCTGATCTGCTGGATGCTCATGGGCTTCGCCAACCTGATGATGCTCCCCATGCGGGTCGAGTATCTGGCCAACCCGCGCTACGGGCTGGCGATGGACGCCCGGATGGTGGCCCTGCTGGTGGGGGTGATCCCCAACCTTGCGCGGCTCTGCTTCAGTCCGGTGTGGGGATGGATCTTCGACCGGGTGAATTTCCTTTGGTTGCGGATCTTCCTGAACCTCGGCTTCGCCGCCGGCATTCTCACCTTCTTCCTCAGCCGCGAACTTCACTGGCTGATGCTGGCGGCCACCATCTTCGGCATCAGCGCCTCCGGCGGGGATGTGGCCTGGGGCCTGTGGGTCACCAAGTTCGCGCCGCCGGAACACACCGCCGAGTACATGTCGGTGCACACCTTCCTGACCGGCGTGCGCGGGGTGGTGGCCCCGCAACTGGCTTTTCACGCCGCCAAGCTCTGGCCGTTGTCCCGCTTGGCGTTGGTGGCCGTCACCCTGATCCTGTTGGCCAGCGTCCTGCTCGTGCCGGAAGCGCGACTCAAACCGCGGGTGGTCGATTGACCGGCGCCCGTCCCCGCAGCTCCATGTCCGCCGCCCGGGACGCGCGCCCTCCAGCCGGAAGGTCAGGCCAGCAGTTCGCCGAATTCCGCCGTCGCGGCCGAAGGGGCGCACTCGGCCAGCAACGGCGCCTCCGGGTTCCGATAGTCGATCCCCGCCAGATCGGTGTAGTGCCGGAAGATGTCGGTGTTCTGCTGGAAACCGCGGAAACGCGCCGCCCCCGGCCCCAAGGCCACCAACGGCACATACTCACCGGTGTGGGCGCCGCTGGTCCAGCTCACACCATAGTGGTTGGCCATCAGTTGCCCCAGTTGCATCCCCAGACCGTCCATGCCGCCAAACAGCGGCTTCCACTGCTTTTCCACGAAGGCCAGGAACGCCGCGGCTTTTTCCTCCGGCGGCCGGTAGCCAAGTGCCTCGCCCAACAGCCTTTGCAGGTCGCCGACGCCGGCCACCTTCGGCACCTCCTTTTCCAACGCCTCGAAGGACCGTCGCGCCCCGAGGATGTGGGCGAATAACGGCGAGCTGTCGCCGTACTTGCTGCCCACGCCGTTGAGGGCCGGGCCGCCCGTCCCGTGGTCGGTGGTGATGACCAACAGGGTCTCCGGCACGCGCCGTTGGAACTCGAGGCAGACCTCCAGCGCCTCGTCGAAATCCACCAACTCCCGCAGGGCGGCCGCGATGTCGCAGGCATGGCCGCCGTGGTCCACGCGTCCGCCTTCGACCTGCAGCAGGAAATGGTCCGCGTCTTCCAACCGCTTCAACGCGGCCCGGGTCATCGCCGCCAGTGTGGGCACCTCCCGGCGGCGGTCCGGATCCTGGTCCAAATCCAGCCCGAACGGCAGATGGCTCGCCGCAAAAGTCCCAAGCAAACGGCTCCGGACCGGCGCCCGGCCGAGCTCATCCGCGGTCTGGACCACGGTGTAGCCCGCCTTCCGGTAGGCGGCGAACAGGTCGGTGTGATCCTTGCGTTTGGCGCGATCGAAAAACTTCCGGCCGCCGCCCAGCAAAACCTCGATCCGATGCGCCAGGTACTGCGGGGCGATCGTCTCCGCCTCACCGCGGCTCTTGACCGTGGCGGCGAACCCGGCGGGGGTCGCGTGGGTGATCTCCGTGGTGGTGACCAGGCCCCGGCGCCAACCGGCCTCACCGAACAGCGGCCCAAGAGGCCGCAGCTTCCGGCCGTCCGGAAGCATGTTCAGGGTGCCGTTGACCACCCGGGAACCGCTGCCCCAGCTCGAGGACGCCGCCGCCGAATCGGTCACCATCGAGTTGAGCGAACGCATGTTGACCGTGGTGACCACGGCTTCCGGGGCGCGGAACAGTTCCAGCCACCGCAACCCGCGCCCGCGTTTCAACCGGGCATAGGCATCCCCCATGGTGAAGGTGCTCCAGCACATGCCGTCGGCCACCAAATGGATGATGTGCCGCGGTTGCCCTCCCGGCCGGCCGGATGCCCCGCAAGCCGCCGGCGCCGGCTCTTCCGCCCGGCCGCCCACCGTCGCCAACCCGGCCACCATGGCCGAACGGGTCAGAAAACGTCGTCGTGTCGTACGCATGAGCCCGAAACATGGCCTCAATGAGGGGTTCGCGCCAGCAGGGATTCCACACCACCGCGCCCGGCTGGCGGCGTTTCGGAGGCAACTGCGGCACTCGGGCCGAAAAGGGGATTGCATCGGGGCGCGACTCGATTAGGCTCTTGCCGCGGTCGGGACGTAGCGCAGCCTGGTTAGCGCGTCTGAATGGGGTTCAGAAGGTCGTGAGTTCGAATCTCACCGTCCCGACCATCTTCTTTTTCCCACCCCGGGAGTCCCGTTTTCCGGACCACCCCACCGGCTCGTTTGGGACGGCCCTTTGCCGCCGAACGGCGCAAAAGCGGAACCCGGCGGGCTGCCGCCGGTGAGATCGAATCCACCATCTTGGGGCGAAGAGGAGCGGGGGGCGAAGGACCGGAGGAAAAGCTGGAGCCAGTGGTCGGATTCGAACCGACGGCCTACGGTTTACGAAACCGTTGCTCTACCGCTGAGCTACACTGGCCCGCCTCGGGCCGCTGAACCTAGCGGGGGGCCCGCCCGGAGGCAAGCACTTTGCGGTGGTCGTTCGCACTTGAAAGACGGGCCGGCCCGCCGCGACCAGACCCGCCACGGCCGCCGGCCGGGCCATCCGGTCGGGATTGGGATTGGACTGGCGGGAAGAGGTCCCCTGCCCCATAGTCGCGCCCCCACGCCGGGACTTGTTGCTTGGATGGCACGAAACCCGCTCTCGTGGAACGCACTGCGATGGAAGGAATCAAATTGGACTGGCCGCGCCGGGCGCTGGCGGCAGCGCTGGCGTCGGCGGGGTTTGTGGCCTCGGCGGATCAGGTCGTGTTCAGCGAGATCATGTACCATCCGCCGGAGGGTTATCCCGAGTACGTCGAGGTGGCCAACCTCACGGCGACGGTTTTCGACATGGCCGGGTGGGCGGTCTCCGGAGGCGTGGATTACCACTTCCCCGCGTTCTCGGAGGCGGATCCGGAACGCACCTTCCTCCAACCCTTCGAGCGGATTGTCCTCTCCGGAGCCGACCCGGAAACCACCCGCACCGCCTATGGCATCCCGTCCACGGTCCGCATCTACGGGCCTTGGAAGGGCGACCTGAGCAACGCCGGCGAAACGCTCGTCCTGCGGGACGAAATCGGCACCGTGCTCTGCCGGGTGAGCTGGAGCGACCGTTCCCCGTGGCCGGTGGAGGCCGACGGCGCCGGCCATTCGCTGACCCTGCGGCATCCGGATCGCGCCATCGACGACTGGCGCAACTGGCGGGCCAGCCGTCGCCGGTTGGGCACGCCGGGGGCCGAACCGATCCGCGCCAGTCGGGAGCCTGTGGCCGATCCCACGATCACCGAGACCGAGGGTGTGGTGCTGGTGGATTACGACGCCGTGTGGCG
>RFJD01000393.1 GCA_003695015.1 Verrucomicrobiota bacterium
AGGCCCAAGGCGCTGGCCCGGTAATTGATCCGGCGGGTGTCCAGCGGGAACTCGTGCAGATCGGGGCTGTGTTTGTCCAGATCAAGGGCGTCGTTGATGATGGCAATCGCCTTCTCGACCTCCTCGATGCCTCGTTGGCCGAAGTAATTGACGAACGACGGGGCGAAACCGTACGTCAGCAGCGGGATGTTGTGCCGGTACTCCTCGCCCAGATTCATCGGTCCTCCCAGATCGGGCTCGTTGATGTTGATCTGGTAACCGATTTCCTGGGTCTGCCACGCCGGGAAGGGACCGATCAGGGAGAACGCCAGCCCCCGCGGCGCAAGGCCGAGGCTCAGCAATCCGGCGGCAACGATGGGGATGAAACGTCGCATAACGGGCTCAACGAATTCGGATCACGCGGTAGTAGCTTGCGGCGGCCGCCGGCGGCGCCACCAGGTGGATCTCCGGCTGCGGGGCGAAGCGCGGGCTGTCCAAGTCCGCCCACTGGGTCAGGTTGGTCGAAACCTGCAACTGGTACACGCTGCCCACCACCGCCGGCCAGCTCAGCAGGATGCCTTGGTCGGTGGGGGCAATGTTCACCCGCAGGACGCTGGCGGTGTCGGTCGGATCGGTCCCCGCCAGGAACTCGTCCACGTTGCGGGCACCGTCACCATCCACATCGGCCGTCGGCGCGGGCCAATCCTTCGGGTTGTCCCCCCAGTGGAGTTTCTGCCAGTCGTCGGGGAGGCCGTCGAAGTTGTAATCCCGCCCCCAGGTCGTCCCCGTGGCGGCGTCCGACAGCTCCGACGGGCGGCCGTCCACCACATAGGCCAGGCGCACCTGATGGCTGCTGCCCGGCGCGAGGTTCTCGAGCCGGACGAACCCGTTGCGGGTGGTCAGCGGTGTGCCGCTGCCGTCCACGTACACCTCATACTGGATGTCGCCCTCGAATCCGGCCAGCTCCGGCCAGCTCACCTGCAGGGTGTAGGAATCCAAGGCGGCGACAAACGGCGGCGCCGGTCGCGGCACGACGCTGCCGCCGGCGTAACGCTGGGCCAGAATCTCGAAGCTGGCCGGGCCGCCGACGTACGACGACCAAGCCACCAGAAAACGGCCGGCCCCGTCGGCCGCGGCCACCGGCTGAATCTGCCGGCTGGTCGTGAGGGTGTTGACCCGGAACTCGCCGCCCAACGGCTCGCCGCGCGTGCTCATCAACCGGCCGTAAACACCCTCACGGCTGCCATCCTGAAACGTGCTGGTCCACGTCACCAACACCACCCCGTCCTGCACCGCCAGCGAGGGGCCGAATTGCGGGCCCGGGATGAACTCGTTGACGCGGACCGGGTTGCCCCGGGGCGTGCCGTCCGGCGCATAGGCCTTCACCAGCACGTCCCAGTATTCGTACAAGTTGCCGGTCGCCAGAGAACTCCAAGCGATGACGAAATCGCCGTTCGGGGCGGCGGCGATCACCGGGTTGGCGCAGACGTTGGTGTTGTTGTTGACCAGCGCCTCGCCGCTGACCGGCGTGCCATCGGCGTGGAAGCGACGGGCCATCAAATCCACGCTGTTGAGGAAGCGCTGTTGCTCGGTGACCCAGACCACGACGAAGTCGCCATCCGGCAGGCCGGCCACAGCCGGGGACCGCTGGTTGAACTCGGTGAAATCGTTGACGCGGAACTCGGGGCCGATCTTGCTGCCATCGGGCGCGAGCCGCTGGCCGTAAACGCCCTTCATGCTGCCGTCCTGGCCGATGCTGGTCCAGACCACCACCAGATTGCCGTCCTTGAGCAGGGCCACCCGGGGATCGCTCTGATGATCGGCCGAGGTGCTGTTGACCCGGAACTCGCCGGTGCGAAAGACGCCATCGGGACCAAGGATGCGGGCGTAAATGTCCTGATCGCCCTGCGGGCCGCCCTGCCAGACGAACACCGCGCCGCCGTCGGGCAGGAGCTGGACTTGGGCGTTTTCCTGGTCGCCCTCGGTGGTTTCGTTCACACGGAACGTGCGGGCGACTTCGGGCGAAAGGGAATTGTTGAGCTTGCGGGCGGCGATTCCCAACCCGGCGGCGTCGATCGAGGCATCCTGCCAGACCAGATAACCGCCTTGGGCCGAGAGACTCAGCGCGGGCAGGACTTGGTCGCCCACCAGCCCGCGCGTCAGCGAATACTCACCCTCCTGCGGCGAGAATCCCGGCTGGCCGTGGAGCAGGCTCGTGCCCAGAGCGAGCAACCCCGCGAGGGCGGGTCGCTTCATGGCGCGTAACACTGATAGCATAAGGTCGCGGCTTTCTAACAAAGGGTCCCGGGGTTGTCCATGCTTTCTTCCGGAAAACCCCGCCCATGCGGGCCGGCGGCGCGGCGCAGGCGCTGCGCAGACCGGCGGCACGCCGGTTTGTTCCAGCAGTTTCCTTGCCATGCACCGTGGGCTTCCGGTTGGTTCATCAGAAAAATGTCTGTTGGCGGGCGCCGGCCGTCTCCCGTTCCCGGGAGCGGAACCCCCACCGCTGGTAAAGCGCCCGCAAGCCGGCGGCGTCCGGAGGTCTCAGTTGCAGCTCCTCCCAAGGCACCTCCCGCGCCACCTCCGGGTTGAGGCGGACCAAGGCGCGGTTGCGCAGGACCGTTTCGCGGTGCGCCTCCAAGGCTTGGCGGACCCGCTCGGGGGTGACCTCCGCCAACCGCTCGTACACCCCCTCCAGCGAACCAAACTGCCGCAGAAGCTTCGCCGCCGTTTTCGGCCCCACGCCCGGCGCTCCGGGGATGTTGTCCGAGTTGTCGCCCATGAGGCTGAGCCAGTCCACCACTTGCGCCGGCTCCACCCCGGTCTTGCGGCGCACCTCCTCCGGGCCCATTTCACCGGCTTCCGCCCCTCGTCCCGGCAGCAACAAGTGGATCCGGTCGTCCACCAGTTGCATGAAGTCCTTGTCGCGGGTGGCGATCAGGACACGAAACCCGGCCTCCCGCCCCGCCAAGGCCAGGCGGGCGATCCAGTCGTCCGCCTCGACCCCCTCCGCCACCAGGGAAGCGCAACCGCGCGCCTCGAGCCATGCCTGCATGTGGTCGATCTGGCGCGCCAACTCTTCCGGCATGGGCGGGCGGTTGGCCTTGTATTCCGGCAATGCCTCGGTGCGCTCCTCCGCCAGTCCTCCGTCCCAAACGACCGCGAAGTAATCGGGGGCAACCCCCTCGAGCAACCGTTCGACGGCCTGAACGAATCCGTACAACGCGCCGGTGGGCGCGCCGTCCGGTGCCGACAACGCCGGGAAAGCGTGGAACGCCCGGTACGCCTCGCCGTGGCCGTCCACCAAGAGGAGACGGCGATCCGCGGTTGAAGCTTGCTGGGCGTCCGGGCGGTTCATCGGTCACCGCCGCTGCCGGGCGGCCAAAGGCGAAGGACGGCGCGACGGCCGTCCTCCGGATTCCTCCGGGCCTGCAGCGGCCGATATCAGTTGCTCCCGGTGGCAGGTCCGGTCGGGGCAAACGGCACCTGCGGCGGGATCTTGTTCGGGTCGTACGGCAGGTTGTTCGGGTCGTGCACCCGGTTGCCCGCCGGATCGATGATCGTCGGCGTGACGAAGATCACCAAGTTCTTCTTGCTGCTGGACTTCGCCTCGCTGCGGAAAAGGCGGCCGATGATGGGGAGGTCGCCCATCACGGGCACCTTGTCCCGCACCTTGGTGACCTTCTCGGAAATCAGGCCGCCCATGACGATCGTCTGGCCGTCCCACACGATCGAGCTGGTGGTGACCTGCCGGATCCGGAACCGCGGCAACGGGGTGGGCGCGGCCAAGCTGCCCACCAGCACTTGGAACTGACCCGGATCGTCGTAACCGAGAAACTCGGTCATCGTCGGGATCAGGTTCATCTGCACCGTGTAGCCGTCAGCCGACACATACGGGATGACGTCCAGTGTCGGACCCAGGGGGATCGGCGTGACCGTCGGCTGGATGGCCGCCGTCTGGGTGGTCGTCAGCACTTGGGCCTGGCCCACCAACCCCATCGCCACGGCCAAGCCGCCCAGCATCCACCGCATGATCTTCATTGGGTTTCGCGTCATGAGAGTTTGTGTTGCCATCGCTTTGGCTTGCCTCGCCCGCCCGGTTTACGGCGTCACCCCGACGGCGCCACCCACGCCGGCTCCCACGCCAACGCCAGCCGTCCCACCGGTGATTCCACCCACGCCACCGATGCCACCGACGCCGCCACCGAAAGCGCCGCCTTGGTTGAAGGTCACGACGCTTTGCAGGTCGATGATCTGGATCTGCGCCTGCCGGCCGCTGACGGTGGTGACCTTGGGCGCGGCCATGATGTCCACCCCCCCGCGCTGTTCGAGCGCCCGGATGACCACCCGGAACTGCGGGTCGGTCAGGATGCCCGTGATCGTGCCCACGGCCGGAATGGCCGTGCCGCCGACTTCGGTCGTCCGCAAGCCTGCGGTCAGGTTTTGATCCGTCGTCGGGCTTTGCCCCACATAAGGCACACCGAACGTGCCCGGGAAAACCCCGCCCGGATTGGCCTGCGAGGGCGCGCCCGCGTAGGACGGGGCCGTGCCTCCCTGCAAACCGATGTTGCCGTCCCCGATGAGCGTGTTGCCCAGCAGCCAGTCAAAACCCAAGGCCTTGGCGTCGTCCTGCCCCACCTCGAGGAACTTCACCTCGATGGTGACCTGGTCGGGCGTGACATTGAGCGCCTGAATGGCGCGCTCAATGATCTCATGATCCTGCAGGGTGGCCCGTACCAACAGGTCGCCGGTGCGGTCGTTGAAGAACACGGCCTTGCCGAGGGCATTCTGGAAGCCGACACCGGCCCCAAGGCCGCCGGCCCCGGCGCCGCCGAACTGGCCGCCGCCAAGACCGCCGCCGTAGCCGCCGCCCAGCAGGTTGGCTCCGCCGAGGTCCACCCCGGCAGCGGTGAAGTAGGCCCGAACGAGCTCGTTGGCATAGGACATCATCTGCATTCGGGTGACACCGGCGATCCCGCCGCCGCCGAAGCCGCCGCCAAAGCCGCCGAAGCCGCCGCCGCCAAAGCCGCCGCCGCCGAAGCCGCCGCCGCCGAAGCC
>RFJD01000394.1 GCA_003695015.1 Verrucomicrobiota bacterium
GGGGCGCGCTTCGTGGTTCCGGTGGCCGAGCACCACGACGGGTTTGCCATGTACGACTCGGACTACACCGAGTGGTGCGCAGCGAAGATGGGGCCCAAACGGGATGTCATCGGCGAGCTGGCTCAGGCGATCCGCAAGAAGGGGCTCATCTTCGGTCTCTCCAGCCACCGGGTCGAGAACTGGTGGTTCTATGGCGAGGGCCGGAAGATCGATTCAGATGTGAACGACGACCGCTACCGCGGATTGTACGGTCCCGCCCGGGATCGGAAGGAATCCGAAGCGGGCAAGACCCCGCCGGACGCGGAGTTTCTGACCGACTGGTTGTTGCGTTGCAGCGAGCTGGTGGACAAGTACCGCCCGCAGATTTTCTGGTTCGACTGGTGGATCGCCCAGCCGCCGGTGCATCCCTACCTCAAGAAGTTCAGCGCCTACTACTACAACCGCGGCTATGAGTGGAACTTGGGCGTGGCCATCAATTACAAGAAACACGGCGGGGAATCGTTTCCGGACACGGCCGGCGTGCTCGACATCGAGCGCGGCCAACTGGCCCACAAACGCGACCTTTTCTGGCAGACGGACACCTCGGTGTCGAAAACCTCGTGGGGTTACGTCACCAATCACCAGTACAAGACGGTCGATTCGATCATCGACGACCTGGTGGATATCGTCAGCAAGAACGGCGCCCTGCTGCTGAACATCGGGCCGAAACCGGACGGGACCATCCCGGAACCGGAGCAGAAGATGCTGTTGGAGATCGGACGCTGGCTCAAGATCAACGGCGAGGCGATCTACAACACCCGGCCGTGGGAGGTCTTTGGCGAGGGTCCCACCGAGGTGGTCGAGGGCACGTTCGCCGAGTCGAAGCGCCGGGACTTCACCGCCCAGGACATTCGCTTCACCCAGGGCAAGTACGGCTCGCCGTTGTACGCCATCATCTTGGGATGGCCGGGCGCGGGGGAGAGCGTCACGATCCGGTCGCTCGCCGAGGGCCACGGGCCGGCGAAGATTCACAGCGTGCGCATGTTGGGGATCCGGAAGCCGCTGCAGTTCACCCGCACGGCGGAAGGACTCCGCGTGGTGATGCCCCGGAAGGCGCCCTCGGAGCACGCAGTGAGCCTGAAAATCATCGGGGAATAGCGCTTCATGCGATTTGACCAGCTGATTGGTGCGCTGGTTGTGGGGATCGGCCTTTCGGTTGCTTGGGCCGATCCCCCGCTTCCTCCGGCCGGATACCGTTGGGAGCCGGATCCGCGGTTCTCGGACGAGTTCGACGGCTGCTCCCTCGACACCACCAAGTGGTATGACCACTTTCCGACGTGGAGAGGGCGTCCGCCGGCCAAGTTTTTGCCCTCGTCGGTGTCGGTAAGCGACGGTTGCCTGGTCCTGCGGGCCTCGAGGCTGCCGGCGCCGGACGGGCCCTTCACGATCGCCGGCGGCGCGGTGGTGTCGCGGAGTTCGGAGGCGCTTTATGGCTACTACGAAGCGCGCATGAAGGCGTCCCGGATCTCGATGTCCTCGACGTTTTGGTTGAACAACTCGGGGCATCGGGTGGGTTCGGAGCGGCACAGCCAGGAGCTCGACATCGTGGAAACCGTGGGCGGGCCGCAGCCCGAGCCGGAGTGGGCGCGGGAGTGGAACTGGTTCATGCACTCGAACACGCACTACAACGTGCGTCATCGCGACGGGCGGCGGGAGCATGTCAGCAAGGGCGGCAAGGCCCGGCTGGACACGCCCGCGGGCGAGGCCTTTCACACCTATGGCGCTTGGTGGGTTGACGCCAACACCATCCATTTCTATCTCGACGGCAAGTACGTGTTCACGGTGCATCCGAGCACGAAGTTTTCGCCGACCCCCTTCGATCAGCCGATGCATGTGAACATGGTGATGGAGACCTACGATTGGCAGCCCGCCCCCTCGCCGGAGGACCTGGCTGATCCGGCGCGAAACGCCACCTATTACGATTGGGTGCGGGCCTGGCGGCTGGTGAAGGTGGCCCCGGAGAACTGAGCCGGGGCGGCGGGTTCGGAGGTTGGCCGCCGCCGGCCGGCAGACGCTCGGGGGTTGGTTTCGACGCGCCCGCTGCGGCTTCGGGATTGCCTGCGGTGAGCGGATGCCGAAGCATGGAGGCCGGGCGGCGCCGCAAGGGATGCATCGTCCGTGGAGAAGGAAGGATTCAGCAACATGAGTCAGTACGTTGTGACGTTTGGCGAGATCATGGGGCGGCTGGCGGCCCCGGGACACTGGCGTTTGCGGCAGACGAGGGTCTTCGAGGCGACCTATGCCGGCGCGGAGGCCAGTGTGGCGGCCTCGATCTGTCATTACGGCGGCCGGGCACGGTTCGTGACGGCGCTGCCGAAACACGCCTTGGCCGAGGCCGCGGTGGACAGCCTGCGGGCGGTGGGGATCGACACCCGGTATATCGTGCGAACCGACCGCGGCCGGCTGGGGCTGTATTTCTTGGAGATCGGGGCAAACCAACGGCCCAGCTTGGTGGTCTATGACCGGGACCAGTCGGCCGTGGCGTTGACGCCGGCGGAGGAGTACGACTGGCCGGCGATTCTGGCGGATGCCCGGTGGTTGCACTTGACGGGCATCACGCCGGCCTTGTCCCGCAACGCGGCCGAGGCCACGCGCATGGCGGCCCAAAAGGCCAGGGAAGCCGGTTGCCGGGTTTCGCTCGACCTGAACTTCCGCTCGAAGCTCTGGCGTTGGGATCCGGCGAAAAAGCCGCGCGAACTGGCGGGCGAAACGATGCGGGGCATCCTGCCGTTCGTGGACGTCGTCGTGGCCAACGAGGCGGATTGCGAGGACGTGTTGGGCATCCGGGCCGGCGGAAGCGACGTCGAGGCCGGCCGGTTGGAGACGGACCGTTACCCGGAAGTCGCCCGCCAAGTGGTGGCCCAGTTCCCCAACGTCCGGCAGGTCGCCATCACCCTCCGGGAAAGCATCTCTGCCAGCCACAACAACTGGGGCGGCATGCTTTACGACGCCGGTTCGGACCGGGCCTTCTTCGCGCCGCGGGATGGCGAGGGTCGTTATCGGCCGTACGAGATCCGGGACATCGTGGACCGTGTCGGGGCAGGGGACGCGTTTGCGGGCGGGTTGATTTTCGCGCTGACGACCCCCGAGCTGGCCGAACCGCAAACGGCCCTGAATTTCGCGGTCGCGGCCTCCTGCCTCAAACATTCGATCCACGGCGACTTCAACTGGGCCAGCCGGTCGGAAGTCGAGGCGCTCATGCGCGGCGCGGCGTCGGGCCGGGTCGTGCGGTGAGCGGTGCGGCCGGCGGGCTCGCCGCAAGAGGGTTCGCGCGGCGCGGATGGCCGGTTGA
>RFJD01000395.1 GCA_003695015.1 Verrucomicrobiota bacterium
ATCCCGCGGAGATCCGTGCTCCCGCCGGCACGCCCGGCGGGGTCAGCGCTTACCAGTTGAACTTCGCGGACGAGGAAGTCTCCACCCCCGGGGACGCCCCCTACGTTTTGGTCGCCATGAACCCGGCGGCCTTGAAGGTCAACCTGGGCATCGTCCAGAAAGGCGGGATCATCATCCTCAACACCGACGAATTCACGCCGGCCAACCTCGCCAAGGCGGGCTTCGAGACCAACCCGTTGGAGGACGGCAGCCTGAAGGATTTCCAGGTCGTGCCCGTCCCGATGACCAAGCTCAACGACGAGGCGACCAAGGACTCCGGCCTGCCGCCGCGCCAGCGCGCCCGTTGCAAGAACTTCTTCGCCCTTGGCATCACGCTCTGGCTTTACGACCGGCCCATGCAACCGGTCCTCGAGTGGATGATGCGCAAGTTCGGCAGCAAACCGCAGGTGCTGGCCGCCAACGCCGCCGCGCTCCGGGCCGGCTACAACTTCGCCAATACCAGCGAGCTGCTGCGGGTCCATTACCGGGTGGCGCCGGCCAAGTTGCCCCGCGGCCGCTACCGCCGGGTCAACGGCAACGAGGCGGTGATGCTCGGGTTGGTCGCCGCCGCCTGCAAGGCCGGCCGGCCGCTGATCTACGCCAGCTACCCGATCACCCCGGCAAGCGAGATCCTCCATGAGCTGGCCGCCCACAAGCACTACGATGTCCGCACCATCCAGTGCGAGGACGAGATCGCCGCGGCCTGCGCCGCGTTGGGCGCCTCCTACGCCGGCTGCATCGGTGCCACCGGCACCAGCGGCCCCGGCCTCGCCCTCAAGGCCGAAACCCTCGGGTTGGCGGTGATGACCGAACTGCCCCTGGTCGTGGTGGACGTCCAGCGCGCCGGCCCCAGCACCGGCCTGCCGACCAAATCCGAGCAGGCCGACCTGTTGATGGCCATGCACGGCCGCCACGGCGAGGCGCCCGCCGTCGTGCTCGCCCCGGGCTCTCCCGGCGATTGCTTCTGGATGGCGTACGAAGCCGTGCGGCTGGCCGTCAAATACATGACCCCGGTCATCGTCCTGAGCGACGGCTTCCTGGCCAACAGCTCCGAGGCATTCCCCATCCCCGACACCGACAAACTGCCCCCCATCACCGTTCCACCCCTGCCGCCCAAGGAAGAGTTCGCTCCCTATCGCCGGGATCCGGAGACCTTGGTGCGGCCGTGGGCGCCGCCGGGCACCGAAGGCTACCAGCACCGCATCGGCGGTTTGGAGAAGCAGGATGTGACCGGGAACGTCAGCTACGACGGGGATAACCACGAAAAGATGGTGAACCTGCGCCGCCGGAAGGTCGAAGGCATCGCCCGCGACCTGCCGCCGGCCAAGGTGGAAGGCGATCCGGAAGGCGAATTGCTCCTGGTTGGTTGGGGCAGCACCGAGGGCGCCATCAAGGCGGCCGTGCGGGCCGCCCGCGCCGAGGGTCATTCCGTCTCGCATCTCCACCTCCGCTACCTCAACCCCCTCCAGCCGAACGTCGGCGAAATCCTCCGGCGCTTCCGCCGCATCCTCGTTCCCGAGAACAACCTTGGCCAGCTCTGCGGGCTGCTCCGCAGCCGGTTCCTGGTCGATGCCCGCCCGTTCTCGGGCATGAAAGGCCGTCCTTTCCTCATCCGCGAAATCCGCAACGCCATCGAAGAAGCTCTCAAATCATGACCGACTCGACCTCCAGCGCCGTGTCCGAGCCGGCCGCCTCCTCCGCGCCGGCCGCCCCGCAATTGACGTGGAAGGACTTCAAGTCCGATCAAGAGGTCCGCTGGTGCCCCGGTTGCGGCGACTACTCGATCCTCAACGTCACCCAAAAGGTGATGGCGAAGATCGGCGTGCCGCCCCACCGCGTGGTGGTGGTCTCCGGCATCGGCTGTTCGTCCCGGTTCCCGTACTACGTCAAGACATATGGATTCCACAGCATCCACGGGCGGGCGCCAGCCATCGCCACCGGCGTCAAGTGCGCCAACCCGGACCTGATGGTGTGGGTGGTGACCGGGGACGGCGACGGCCTCTCCATCGGCACCAATCACCTCATCCACGCGATCCGGCGGAACGTGGACATCAACATTCTGCTGTTCAACAACCGGATCTACGGTTTGACCAAGGGGCAATACTCGCCCACCTCGGAGCTGGGCAAGCGCACCAAGTCCAGTCCCGACGGCACCATCGAGCGGCCCATCTGGCCGGTCCGGATGGCCTTGGCGGCGCAGGCAACCTTCGTCGCCCGGACCATTTACAGCGACCCGGTCCACATGGCCGCCACCCTCGAAGCGGCCGCCCGACACAAGGGGACGGCCTTCGTCGAGATCCTCCAGAACTGCAACGTCTTCAACGACGGCGCCTACGAGCAGGTGGCCGATCGGAAGAAGGCGATCGAAACCCGCATCCACCTCGAACACGGCAAGCCGATCCGCTTCGGCAAGGACGGCTGCAAGGGCATCATCGTCAAGGACATGGAACCGGTGATCGTGGACCTGCCCCCGGGCGAGGAACCGCCGCCGGGTTCAACGTTGATCCACAACACGCAGGCCGTCTCGCCCGCCTTGGCCGAGCTGCTGGCCGCCCTGCAACCGCCCGAATTCCCCATGGCGTTCGGCGTCTTTCGCGACGTCCAGCGTCCGGTGTACGACCAGGAACTCCTGGGCCAGGTCCAACGCGCCGTCGAAAAACGCGGCCGGGGACGCCTTGAAGACCTCCTCACCAGCGGAACCACCTGGGAAGTGCGCTGAACCCGGCCGCCCGGCGTCCGAACCGGGGCCGGCCGCCGTCCCGCCTCCCGCGGTTTACGAGCTGCCTTTGGAGGAAGGCTCGGAGCCGGAGGCTGCGCCCATCGAACAGGCCGCCCACGAGCGGACAGCGACGCTGTATCGGGAAAACGCCGAGTGGTTTTGCCGGTTGCGCTGGCGGGTGGCGGGGCTGTTCGCGGTGATCGCGGTCGCGGCGCTCGCGCCCGAAGGCTGGCAGGCGCCGTTGGGATTGCGGCTGAGCCCTAGCTTTCCGCTGGCGGTGGCTCTGATTCTGACGATCACGAACTGGCTCTACCGGCGTCGGCTGGATGGCCTGCCACGACCCACCCCCGAAGGCGCGGTTCACCGGCTCCTCTGGACCCAGATCGCCATCGACCTGCTGGTGTTGACCGCCGTGATCCACTGGCTCGGCAGCCGGTTGCCGTGGACGCCCCACACCTACCTGTTCCACATC
>RFJD01000396.1 GCA_003695015.1 Verrucomicrobiota bacterium
CAACCGATGCGTGTGTTCGTAGAAAATGCCGCCCACCCAGCGCGACACCGGGAACAGGAACATGTTGTACCCGTAGGTGTTCGGCCAGTCGGGCACGGCCAATCCCGCCCCATGGCTGGTGACCAACCCGCCGAAGCAGATCAACACCAACGTCGCCGCCGCCGTGCCCCAGGCGAACACCGTCAACGCCCGCGAAACCGTCGGAGCCATCTTCCTGTCCTGTCCGCCATCCACGGCCTCAGCCTTCGACCCGGTCGTCCGTCCCGCACCCAGCCATCAGGGGAACCTCCGAAAACAAAGGTCGCCGGGTCGGCTCGCGACGCCGGCGACCCCCGTTGTCCCAACCGGCGCTCAACGTTGCGGCACCTTCATCGTGAAGTTCACGACCTTCTTCTCGCCGTCCTTCACGGTGATCTTTTGGGTCAGTTCGCCGGCCTTGCGGTGGTAAGCGACCAAGGTGTACTCGCCCGGCGGCAGGCCCGCGGGCAGCTTGTACTCGCCCTTCTCGTTGGTCACCGCGAACCACGGATGATCCATCACACCCACGTACGCAAACATCCACGGATGGACGTCACACTTGAACCGGAGCAACACCTCCCGTTTCGGGAAGCTGGTCACGTACTCCATGCCCTTGACCGGCTGGGCGACGTTGAACTCCTTGTTGCCGGCCACCTTGGGCGTGGCATGCACGTTGTGCATCAGCGGGTCCGAGTTCCGGATCTTGAACTTCTGGTTGACCATCACCCCGGACACGTAGGGCGTGTAGAGGCACTTGACCTGATCCAGCACCGGCACCTTGTCGGCGGGCGGCTCGTAGGTCTTCCCGCCCGGAACCTCCTTGATGTACACGAACACGTCCTTCAGACCGCCGTCCGGACCCACAACCCAGTGCTGGGTCGTCACCGGCTCGTTGTGCAGCTTCCCGCACAAGGGATCGAACCGGATCTGGATCTCCTTCGGGGGTGTCCCCTCGAGAGTGACTTTTCCCGAAACCTCCGCTCCGGCGCCCCAGAGGGAAACGGCGCCAGCCAGAGCGGCCATCAGGCCATACGACTTCATCCTGTTCATTGCTCTTTTTTGTCTGCGGCTTCGCAAAAACGGGTGGCAGACTACCATGCGCGGCCGCCGTTGGCAAGATGACCTCCCCTCTTCCCCCGGCCCGGCAACCAGTCACTCCCCGGCCGATTGCAACCACGCCTTCAGGCGCGCTTCCCGCGATGCGTCCCGCACCAGCGCCGGAAAGTCCTGCATCAGTTGCTCGAAAGTGGGTGTCTCCCCCCAGCTCGTAACCTGGAACACCTCCACCCGGGGACTCGGCGGCAGGCCGAGTCGCCGCTGCTGCCGGGCCATGCGCTCGCTCAAGACCGCCTTCCAATCCTCCAACGTTTCCGGCGGCCGCAGCCGATGCCGCCCCACCCACGGGAGCCATTCGCGGATCTGCGACTGGTGGCACCAGCTCATGCGCGCCACCAGATCGAACACCGGATCGATGTCCACCACCAAATCCGCCGCGTTGGCACCGGCCATGTAGCTGTCGAAGACCGTCAGAATCACCGGTGTCTGCACGAAACGAGGTTCGGCCTCCGCCTCCTCCGGATACTCGGGCGTGAAGGCGTGGGGCACATTGATCAGGTAGGCAACCTCGCGCACCGCTTCCGCCACCGCGGCATGGTCGAGGTGCACCCCCGCCCGGGGATCCGTCGGAATGGGAGGCGCCAAAAGGTAATCGGGCTCGAAATCCCGAATGGCCTTCCAAAGGGCGGCCAGGAAATGCGGCGTGTGCCGCAGCATCGTCTCTCGTGGCACCGAGCCATCCGGCAGGCGCAACTGTTGGAATTCATAGCCACCCACCCGGGCCGATGCTTCCTGCTCAGCCAGCCGCACCCGGCCGGTCTCTTCCCGCCCGAGCCGATGGTGGCCCGCCTTGCCGTCGGTGCACACCAAGACGCGGCCCCGGAAGGAGTCGCCCCACCGTCCTCGCCATTGGGCAAAGGTGCCGGCGGCGGTGAACTCGAAGTCGTCGAAATGCGCGTGAACAAACAGGACCTTCATCTCGCCAAGCGCCTCTCCGGCACGCGTACGAGGCCGGGGAAGGCGGCTCCGAGCATGATGGCGAGAATCGTCCCGGGCAACGCCGAAGGCCGCGAATCATGCGGAAAAGGCCAAAAAACCGGCCTGAAAAAGAAGAGAGGCGCGGGATGATGCCGGGCGACATCTTACCCGCGCCTTAAGGTTCCTAACCTGCCTCCCTGATACACTGGTTGCCTTAAGAACGAGACCACTATGTCATGACACCGCAGAGTCTTCAATCAAAAAATTCCATGATTTTTGCCTCAGAGGCACTTTTTTCGCGGTTTGGGCCTCCAATATTCCCATGACAAAGGGGAAGAGCCAGTGGATTAAGGACCCGATAGGCTTCAAAGGCGGCGTGGTAATTGCTCGAATGAGAACGCGTGATTCTTAGCAACTGGTTGACCACCAAGCACTTGCACGATGAATCTCAAGTCGAGCAAATACGAGATCCAAGTCTTCATTAGAAGGGCCGCTTCCCGGCCGTTGCCGATGAGCAAAATGAAACGCGGTCGGCGTTGAGCACCGCCAACCGCGCACGCAGGCCCCTTTTTCGTCTCTCTTGCCTCCTCCCCACACTGGTTACCTTGGGGGCGGAAAGAAGGTAGCAGCCCGGGGGGCTCCGAAGCTATCGAACAAACGTTGCATTTGCACGCATCCGACTGCTGCTCAACGGGTTCCAAGTCCAACAATTGTTGGATCACACCCGGATCACCCCGTCCGGCCACGGGTTTTCTCCCGGCTCAATGCCCGAAGTACTTGCCGACGGCGGCCGTCGCGCTGGTGACGTGGAGCTTGTCGTAAATGCGGTGCAGATGGGTCGTGACCGTCGGGACGCTCACGCCCAGCTTCGCGGCGATTTCCTTGTACCGGAAACCTTGGGCCAGCAGCTCGAGCACTTCGGTCTCGCGCGGGGTCAGCATGGCCAAATCAGCTCGTCCCTTGGCGCCGGGGCCGGTTCGGAAGGCCTCGATGACGCGGCGGGCGATGGGGCCGGACATCGGCGCCCCTTTGGCGTGGACCTGCTTGATGGCCTCGACCAGTTCGACCGGGGAGACGGGTTTGACGAGGTAGCCATTGGCGCCGGCCCGCAGGGCCTTGAAGATCGAGTCCGGATCGTCATGCACGGAGACGACGATCACCTCGGCCTTCACCCCCAGTTGGCGGAGTTGGGCCACCAATTCGTCACCCTGCATGCGGGGCAGGGAGAGGTCACAGAGGATGACGTCCAGGGTCAATCCCGGAAACACCCGGAGAGCCTCCTCGGCACTGGCGGCGGCGACCACCCGCTCCAGCCCCGGCGTGCCCTCGATCACCGCGCAGAAGGTGCTCCGCAGTTGCGGGTCATCCTCGACGATGGCAACGCGAATCGGACGTGACATGACCTCCCCAGCAAAACGCGAACGGGCCCGAAGGGCAAGCCGAAGCCGGCCGGCGGGTGGCGGCGGGCGGGTTCGCTTCGCTTGCCGTGGTTGCCCGCCGGGAGTCTAATGGCCGGGCCATGCTCCTTCCGCTGAGCGACGCCCCGAATCCACGCGGTCTGCCGGCGGTGACCTACGGGCTGATCGCCGCCAACGTGCTGGTGTACCTGTTGATCACCGTCCCGTTGGAGAACCGTCGCCCCGACTGGAACGCCCCTGCCGCCCGCCGGTACCTGCAGGAAATGCGGGAATACCTGCCGCCGGGGCCGGCAGGGTTGGCGGCCATTCGCCGGCTCAGCGCCTATGACCTGTTCGTGTTCGAACACGGATATCGGCCCGCCCGGCCGGAGCTGGCGGACTTGTTCACCAGCATGTTCCTTCATGGCGGCTTCCTCCACTTGTTCGGGAACATGCTGTTTCTGTGGATCTACGGGGACAACGTCGAGCACCGGCTGGGGCGGCTGCGGTTCCTGCTGGCCTACCTGTTGACGGGCGCAGCGGCCACGCTGTTCTTCAGCCTCTTTGCCCGGGGATCCCCGGTGCCGCTGGTGGGGGCTTCCGGCGCCATTTCCGGGGTGCTGGGCTTCTATTTCCGCTGGTTCCCGCACAACGTGGTGCGTCTGCTGGTGTTGTTCTTCCCGTTTTTCATGAACGTGGTGGCCGTGCCGGCCCGGCTGGTGCTGGGGGTGTACCTGTTGCTGGACAACCTGCTGCCTTTCCTGCTGACGGGGGGCGGCAGCGGCAGCGGCGTGGCCTATGGGGCCCACATCGGCGGATTCCTCGCCGGCTTGGTGCTGGCGGGTTGGTGGGATCGCCGCGAGGAACGGGCCGGACCGCACGAGTTCCGGCAGCGGGCGCCGCTGGATGCCGCCCCGCCGCCCCTCACGGTGCGTGGCGCGTTGCGATCGGGGGACTTCGAGACGGCGGCCCGGTTGTACTTCAGCCTGCCGCCGGAGGAAACCGCAGGGGAGCTCTCACCGTGGGAGGCGTTGCGGCTGGCGCAATGGCTGGAGGCGGAAGGCCATGTCCGGCCGGCCCTCACCGTCTATCGGCGGATCCTCCGGGATCATCCGGCGGGCCCGGGCCGTGCCGAGGCGCATGTGGGCGCCGGGCGCATCCTGCTGAGGCATTTGCGGCAGCCGGCCAGCGCGTACCAGCATTTCCTGGATGCGCTGGACAACGATCCTCCCCCCGAAGTGGAGGCGGAGGCGCGGGCCGGCTTGGAGGAGATTGCCGCCCTGCAAAAGCTGGCGCTGCGGCGGTTCCGGGGTTGAGGGGATCGCGGCCGCCGCGCGAATGGGTGTCGGGAATCAGTCGTCGCCGCCGAAATATCGGGCGATCAGGATGAGCCGGAGCAGCTCGAGGATGGAGCTGATCAGGGCGGCCACGTAGGTCAGGGCGGCCGCCGAGAGCACCGCGCTCACCGCCGCCACCTCCCGGTCGCTCACCAGTCCCAGCCGGGTCAACACCACCTTGGCCCGCCGGCTGGCGTCGTATTCCACTGGCAGGGTGATCAACTGAAACAGTGTGACCACCCCGTAGGCGCCAATGGCGAAGGGCAGGATCTGGG
>RFJD01000069.1 GCA_003695015.1 Verrucomicrobiota bacterium
GACTGGTGGTCCCACTGGAAAGGCGCCAACTACTTCAAGGGCTGGGACAAGCTGGGCATGCACGGCAGCGTGCAGGACTACAAGAACGCCGGCTGCGGCGGCCCCACCCTCTACCGTCACAACGAGGGCGCCAACCTCGCCTTCTACGACGGCCACGCCGAACGCCTCCCCAAACAAAAGGTCTGGGTCCAGGCCGATTGGGACGCCAACCCGAAACGCCCCGGCATGTGGGTGGCCGTCCCCGAGGTGTGGAACAGTTATCGGTAGGGAAGGGATGGGCTGAGCGGTGATGGGTTGAAGGGTGATGAGTTGAAGGGTGATGGGCGGGCGGCCGGGCGTCAGTCCAGGACCCGGGTCCAGAGGACTTTCAGGTACCGGCCCTCGGGACAGTGGGAAACCACCGGGTGATCGGGCCCGGCGCCGGTGCGATCCAAGATCTGCAACCGCCGGCCCTGCCGGTGGGCGGTGCGGATCACCAGTCGTTCGAATTCCTCCGCCGGCAACAACCCCGAGCAGGAGCAGGTGACGAACAAGCCGCCCCCGGCGACCAGCCCCAGCGCCAAGGCGTTCAGGTCCTCGTACTTCTTCCGTCCGGCCGCCCCCTCTTCGCGCGAGCGGATCAACTTCGGGGGATCGAGCACCACGACGTCCCAGCGTTCGCCGTTTTGCTGCATCTGGCGCGCATAAGCAAAAGCGTCGGCATGCACCCAGCGGATCCGGACCTGGTTGAGGTTGGCGTTGCGGCGGGCTTGGGCCACGGCTTCCTCGTCGAGGTCCACGCCCGTGACCTCCGCCGCCCCGCCCAACACCTTCGCCGTGACCGCGAACCCGCCGGTGTAGCAGCAGAGGTCCAACACCCGCCGCCCGGCGGTCCAGGCTGCCAGCCGCCGCCGGTTTTCCCGTTGGTCGCAGAAAAAGCCCGTCTTGTGGCCGCGGGCGAAATCGACCTCGAACCGGACGCCGTTTTCGCGGAATCGCACCGGGCGGAGCGGCGTCGGGGCCACCGCCGGCAGGCCTTCCCGCCGGGCGACCTCCGGATCCACGCTCACCCGGTGGTGGCGGGTGCCCAACCGCTCGTGCAGGCGCGGCAGCCATCGCTCCAACCGTTGCCATGCGCCGAGGCTGTGGACCTCGAGGCTGAGCGTGTCGCCGAACCGGTCCACCACCAATCCGCTCAGCCGGTCGCCGTCGGAGTGAATCACCCGGTAAGCCTCGGTCTGCTCCGGCAGCCGGAGCACGTCGTGTCGGAGCCGGACGGCCTCCTCCAACAGTTCGTCCAGCAGGGATTCCTCCGCCGGCAGCTCGCCATGCCGCAACACCCGCAACGGCACCGGCGCGGGCGGGTTCCAGAAGCCGATCCCGAACGGCCGCCCCTCGCGGTCGAACACGTGAACCAACGCCCCCGGCGCGGCGTCTTCGGAAACCCCGCCGATCATGGCCGGATAGACGTGTGGATGGCTGGTGAAGGTGCGCAATTGGACCCACGGCCCGGGCCACGAGGCGCTCTCCGGCGGCGGCGACCATTTCCGGCGTTCCCAAGGCAGGGAACGGGCCGAACCGGCCGGACGCGGTGTGGCGCGTCGGACCCGGCCCCGTCGCGGCGACGATGGCGGAATCCCATCCACGGCCGCGGAGCATAAGCCGCCCCCCCGGGAGCCGCCAGCCCGGCCGGCAGCCCGTTTTCACGTGCGCGACCAGGCAGGTTGGCCTAGGTTGATGCCATGTTCAGGGCCCAAGACACCGGGGACCCGACGGCGGTGGCACACGAGGTGCAGCTCGTGTATTGCTCCCTGTTTCCGGAGGCCGACCGGCGGTTCATCCCGCGCGCCTTCGGCGTGGTGATCGACAGCTTTTGCGGCGGCAATCCGGCCTACCTGCCCATCGACGCGCGGTACCACGACGTCGAGCATACCATGCAGGGCGCCCTGTGCATGGCCCGGCTGTTGGAACGGCGGCACCGGCTCGGGGCGGAGCCGGTGTTGACCGAGGAACAGTTCCGGCTCGGGCTGCTGGCGATGCTGATGCACGACACCGGCTACTTGAAGCACGCCGGCGACACCGAGGGTACGGGGGCCAAATACACCGCCATCCACGTGCGCCGCAGTGCGGAGTTCGCCGCCAACTGCCTCGCGGCCCGCGGTTACACCGACGAGGAAATCACCGCCGTCCAGCACATGATCCAATGCACCGGCCTGGGGGCCGATCCGCGCCGGATTCCCTTCAAGCACGCCTGGGAGCGGATGCTCGGTTGCGCCCTGGCCACCGCGGACTTGTTGGGCCAGATGGCGGCGCCCGATTACGTGGACAAACTGCCCATCCTGTACGAGGAATTCGCCGAAGCCGCCGCGTTCACCGGCGGCCAACTGCCCACCGCCACCACCTTCGACAGCGCCGAGGAGCTGATCCGCCGCACACCCGAGTTCTGGGAGAACTACGTCCGACCGCGGCTGGACAACGAGCTGGAGCGGCTCTACCGCTTCCTCAACGATCCCTGGCCCGACGGCCCCAATCCCTACGTCCAGGCCATCGAGGCGAACATCCGGCGCATTCGCAACGGGGCGTTCCCGGCCTTGGCAGCCCCCGGCGCCAACCGGACGCGTTCGGAGAACTGACCCGCGCCGCCGGGGGGCTTGCCGGCCCGGTGGCCCCGAGCCCGACCTATCGCGGCGCCAGCCGGAACAAACGGCCGGTCCCGGCCAACGGCACCGCCACCGGTGGGTGTGGGTTTTCCCCCATTGGATAATCGCGCCATGCCAAGGGGCTTGCGCCCAACTCCTCCAACGGCAGGTATTGGAGCTTGAACAAGGGATCATCCCAGTCCAGCACCAGGCGGGCATTCACGATCTGGTAGTGCAGCCGCGGCGGCAAAGGCGGCCCGAGCAGTTCGAAACTGAGGTTGCGCAGGTAGTACAGGGTCTCGCCGGCCGGACAGTTCTGACCGGCGTCCCGGGTGGAAAGGATCGGCGCCACGCGCACGACGGCCGGATGAACCGGCGAAAGCCCTTCCATGGACAAGGTCTGCCAGCCGCCGTGTTCGCCCAGCCGGGCGGCAGGACCGTAGTCGGTCTGGACGATCTCTCCACGGGCATTCTGCCAGCGGATCAGCAGGCTGACGGCGTCGTTGGCGTCGCGCCCCAACGGGCTGCTCGGCGGCACGTAAACCTCGACCTCGAACCGGTAGGGCCGGTTCTTGTAGCCCTCGTCCAAGTTGGCGTACTGGAAGCCGCCGCCCAGCGGAACGCGGACGCGGGTCTCCATCATCGAGACGTCCAAGCCGTGCATGCCGGAGTTGAGACTCAGGTTTCGATACTCGGGGTGGGAGGTGTCGGCATAAAACACCCGGCTGGCGGGCTGGTCACCGCCGAGGGGATCCGGCACGCCGGCTTCGGTGGCCAGCGGATCGAGAATCGTCGAGGCCGCCGAGGCCGGCAACTGGTCCTTCCACACGATGCCGGGCCGGCGGGGCGGGGCGTCCTCCGGCACCAGCACCCACACCCGCACCCAGTCGTAATAGGTGGCGTTGATGGCGTCGTTGGCCAGCTCCTCCTCGCTTGGTGCCGGCATCCAATCGTAGGTCTCGGTGACCATGTTGATCTGCATCGGCCGGTCGAACGGATGCGGCGTCACCGCGGTCGAGGGGTGGATCGTGTAAACGTA
>RFJD01000397.1 GCA_003695015.1 Verrucomicrobiota bacterium
CACCGAGGCGCCGGACCGGTTGACCATCGGCATCTGCGCCGCCGGCCACAAGGCCATGTTCAACCCCGAATGGGGCGGGTATCCGGATGGGGAATTCCTCGGGCAGCTCGATCCGGCCTTGGCCGAACTGCGTCGGCGCTTGCGTCCCGAAGCCGCCACCATCGAGCAAACGGTCGGCGGTCTCACCCCGGAATGGGCGCGGCGCACGGGCTTGAAGGCGGGCACCCCCGTCGCGGTCGGCGCGTTCGACGCCCACCTGGGCGGCGTGGGCTCCGGCATCGCGCCGGGCATCCTGGTCAAGATCATCGGCACCAGCACGTGCGACATGATGGTGGCGCCCGGCTCGGCCCAACCGCCCGCCATCCCCGGCCTTTGCGGCATCGTCAAGGGCAGCATCCTGCCCGGCTATTACGGGTTCGAAGCCGGCCAGTCGGCCGTGGGGGACATTTTCAACTGGTTCGTCAACTACGTGCAGCCCGGCGGCCGAAAACTCGGTTCCCACGAAGCCCTCACCGCCGGCGCCGCGAAACTGGCCCCGGGCGAAAGCGGGCTCTTGGCGCTCGACTGGAACAACGGCAACCGCACCATCTTGGTGGATCAGCGGCTGACCGGCCTGTTGATCGGCCAGACTCTTTACACCACCCCGGCCGAGATTTACCGGGCGCTCATCGAGGCCACCGCCTTCGGCGCGCTCACCATCATCAACCGGTTCGAGGAATACGGCGTCCGCGTCAAACAGGTGGTGAACTGCGGCGGCATCGCCGAGAAAAACCCCTTGGTCATGCAGATCTACGCCGACGTGACCGGGCGGCCGATGAAGATCTCCCGCTCGGCCCAGACCTGCGCCCTCGGAGCGGCGATCGCCGGTGCCGTGGCCGCCGGTGTGTACCGCAACGTGCCCGCCGCCCAGAAGAAGATGACCGGCCTGAAGCCCGAGGTCTTCCGTCCAAACCCCGGGGCCCGTCGGATGTACAAGGAGCTCTACACCCTTTATCGCACGCTGCACGACGCCTTCGGCACCAGGGAGTGGGAAGGCAATCTGTACCCGGTGATGAAACAGCTCATCGACATCCGCAATCGCGCCCGCAAGTCATGACCTCGACGCGATTTTTCCGAACATCTGCGGCGGCTTGGGTGGCCGCCGTGAGTCTGGGTTGCCTTGCCGTCGCCGTCGCCGGCCAGCCGGCCAATCGCCTCACCATCCACGCCGATCAACCCGGCCCCAGGATCAGCCGCTTCATCTACGGCCAGTTTGCCGAACACCTCGGCCGCTGCATCTACGAAGGCATCTGGGTCGGCGAGGACAGCCCCATCCCCAACACCCGCGGCATCCGCAACGACGTCGTGGAAGCCCTGCGCCGGATCAAGGTGCCCGTCCTTCGCTGGCCCGGCGGTTGCTTTGCCGACGAGTATCACTGGATGGACGGCATCGGGCCCCGGGATCGACGGCCCGCCCGCATCAACAGCCACTGGGGCGGCGTGCTGGACAACAACCATTTCGGGACGCACGAGTTCCTGGATCTGTGTGAGCAGCTCGGCGCCGAGCCCTATCTGGCGGTCAACGTCGGCTCCGGCAGCGTTCGCGAGATGATGGACTGGATCGAGTACACCACCTCCGACCAGGACACCCCGCTGGTCCAACTCCGGCGTCAAAACGGCCGGTGGGAACCGTGGAAAATCCGCTTCTGGGGCATCGGCAACGAAAGCTGGGGTTGCGGCGGCTCGATGCGGCCGGAGTATTACGCCGACATTTACCGCCAATACCAGGAGTTCGTTCGCAACCACGGCGACAACCGCATTTACAAGATCGCCTGTGGCGCCAGCGATGCGAACTATCGCTGGACCGAGGTCCTCATGGAACGCGTCGGCCATCGCATGAACGGGTTGTCCCTGCACTATTACACCGTGCCCAGCGGCCGGTGGAGCGACAAGGGTTCCGCCACCCGGTTCGGCGAGGCCGAGTGGCACGCCACGCTGCGCCGGGCGTTGTTCATGGACGAACTGCTGACGCGGCATTCGGCCATCATGGACCGGCACGACCCCCGGAAACGCATCGGGCTCCTCGTCGATGAATGGGGCGTTTGGCACAATGTCGAGCCGGGTACCAACCCGGGTTTTCTATACCAGCAAAACACCCTGCGGGACGCGTTGGTCGCGGCGGCGACGCTCAACATCTTCCATCACCACGCCGACCGCGTGTACATGGCCAACATCGCCCAGATGGTGAATGTGTTGCAGGCCATGATCCTCACCGACGGGCCGCGCATGGTGCTGACGCCCACCTACCACGTCTTCGAGATGTTCGTCCCGCATCAGGACGCCACCTTCCTGCCCGACGACCTCGAATGCGAGGACTACGTCCTGGGCGCGGAACGGATCCCCGCCCTCAGCGCCTCGGCTTCGCGCGATGCCTCGGGCCGGATTCATCTGTCGCTGGCTCACTTTCGGCCGGACCGACCAACCGAGCTGGATTGCCGGATCGAGGGCGCCCCGGTCCGCCGGGTCCACGGCCGGGTGTTGACGGCGCCCGCCATGCAGGCCCACAACACCTTCGACGCACCCGACCGGGTCCGGCCGACCGCGTTTTCGGACTTCGAGCGGACCGACGGCGGCTTGCGCGTGCGCCTGCCGGCCAAATCGGTGGTGGTTTTGACGATCGAGTGAATCGCCGGCGCCATGCTGGAAGAGCTGAAAGAAGCCGTCTGCGAGGCCAACCTCGAGTTGGTCAGACAAGGGCTGGTGGTGCTCACATGGGGCAACGCCAGCGGCATGGATCGCGCCACGGGCTTGATGGTGATCAAGCCCTCCGGCGTCGCCTATGACCGGATGCGGCCCGAGCACATGGTCGTCGTCTCCGTCGAGACCGGCGAAGTGGTCGAAGGCGATCTCAAGCCCAGTTCCGACACGCCGACCCACCGCGTTCTGTATCAGCACTTCCCGTCGATTGGCGGGGTCGTGCACACCCACAGCCGGGTCGCCACGGCCTGGGCCCAGGCGTGTCGGGAATTGCCCGCCTTGGGGACCACACACGCCGACCATTTCCACGGGTCCGTCCCCTGCACGCGCCGCCTGCGGGAGGAGGAAATCCGGACCGACTACGAGGCCAACACCGGCCGGGTGATCGTCGAGACATTCAGGGAACGAAGCCCGGACCATTGCCCGGGGGTGTTGGTGGCTTCGCACGGGCCGTTCACCTGGGGCCCGGACGTGGCCCGGGCGGTCGAGAACGCCGTTGTCCTCGAGGAGGTCGCCCACATGGCTTTGTTGAGTTGTCAGTTGGATCCGTCCCTCTGGCCCATGCCGGCGGAACTCATGGACAAACATTTCTTCCGGAAACACGGTCCGGGAGCTTATTACGGTCAACAACGCGACGGATGAACCAATCGATGGCCATGCGCGCGACTCGACACCCCGCCATGGGAGAGCGCTGCCTTCCCGGGACGCGGCGGATCGGATGTCGCGGGCGGGCGGCGGATCGCACGGTTTTCGACGGCGAGTGCAAACCCAAACCCGAGAGGAAAGATCGATGAAAAAGCAAATGCGCGTTTGTTTGGCGGCCGCCTTGGCCGCGGGACTGCTGGGGTTGAATGGCTGTGTGACCCGCACGGTGCCGGCCGAGCGGCGGGCGGAGATCACTTCACGACCGTTCGGCGAAACGCTCGAGGGCCGGCCGGTGACTCTGTACACCCTGCGCAACAGCCACGGCATGGAGGCCCGCATCGCCACTTATGGCGGCATCGTCACCCATCTGTTGGTCCCGGACCGCGAGGGCCGGCTGGGCGATGTGGTGCTGGGGTATGACAACCTGGTGGGCTACCTCACCAACAGTCCCTACTTTGGCGCCATCATCGGCCGCTACGGCAACCGCATCGCCAAGGGACGCTTCGTGCTCGACGGTGTCGAGTACCAACTGGCCACCAACAACTATCCCAACCACCTGCACGGCGGCATCAAGGGCTTCGACAAGGTGGTGTGGGAGGCCACACCGAAGGTCACCACCCGCGGACCGGCACTCCAGTTGCACTACGTGAGTCCGGATGGCGAGGAGGGCTATCCCGGCACGCTCGATGTCACCGCGGTTTACACGGTCACCGAGGACAACGAACTGCGCCTCGACTTCACCGCCACCACCGACAAGCCGACCATCGTCAACCTGACGCATCACTCGTACTTCAACCTGGCCGGCCATGGGGACGTCCTGAACCACGAGGTGATGATTGTGGCCGACAGCTTCACGCCGGTGGACGAAACCCTCATCCCGTATGGCGAAATCCGGCCGGTGGAGGGTACGCCGTTGGACTTCCGGAAGCCGACGCCGATCGGCGCCCGGATCAACCAAGACGACCAGCAGCTCAAGTTCGGCGGTGGGTACGACCACAACTTCGTCATCAAAAAGCCGGAGGGCACGCTGGGACTGATGGCCCGGGTGTACGAACCGGAAACCGGGCGGGTGATGGAGGTGCTTTCGACCGAGCCCGGCCTTCAGTTCTATTCGGGCAACTTCCTGGACGGCACGATCGTCGGCAAGGGCGGCTGGCGCTATGAGCATCGCAACGGCTTCTGCATGGAGCCGCAGCACTACCCGGATTCGCCCAACAAACCGCACTTCCCGTCGGTCGTGCTGCGGCCGGGACAGGTGTACAAGAACACGATCATCTACCGCTTCTACACGCGGGAATGACGCGCGGCTGCCGCGGAAGGACAGGCAACCGACCCTTCACTGCTGCAGAAAACGATGAAACCAACCCTCTTGCTGGCAGCCGCGACCCCGGCCATGACCGGAGTGGACTGGCTGGTGATCGCCGCTTATTTCGCCTTGTTGTTGGGCCTGGCATGGTGGGTGATCCGCCGCTCGAAGGACACGGCGGACGACTACTTCCTGGCCGGGCGCAACCTGGGCTGGGTGATCGTCGGGGCGTCCATCTTCGCCTCGAACATCGGCTCCGAACACTTGGTGGGCCTGGCCGGATCGGGCGCGACCGACGGCGTCGCCATGGCCCACTACGAGCTGCACGCCTGGTGCCTTTTGGTGCTGGCGTGGGTGCTGGTGCCCTTCTACATGCGCTCGAAGGTGTTCACCATGCCCGAGTTCCTCGAAAAGCGGTTCAACCCGACCTCCCGCTGGGTCTTGTCCGTGATTTCCCTGGTGGCCTATGTGCTCACCAAAATCGCCGTCGGCATCTTTGCAGGCGGGGTGGTCTTCAGCGTGTTGTTGCCGGAGATGCGCCTGGGGCCGCTGGACAGTTTCTGGATCGGGTCCATCCTGGTGATCGTGTTGACCGGTCTGTACACCGTGGTGGGCGGACTGCGGGCGGTGGCTTATACCGAGGCCTTGCAGACGTTCATCCTGGTGATCGGCTCGTTGCTGGTGACCATTTTCGGCCTGAAAGCCCTGGGCGGTTGGAACGAACTGCGGGAGATCGCGGGCTCCGAGATGTTCAACCTCTGGAAGCCGCTGGTGCCGGCGGGCGTCGAGGGCACCTGGGCGCCGGTGCGGGAAAGCGGTCGGATCGCGTGGTACTTCAACGACAACTACCCCTGGCTGGGCATGTTGTTCTGCGCTCCGGTCATCGGCCTTTGGTACTGGTGCACCGATCAATACATCGTCCAGCGTGCCTTGGGGGCGCCGAGCGAACGTGAGGCCCGGCGCGGGGCCATCTTTGCCGGCTGGTTGAAACTGCTGCCGGTGTTCATCTTCATCATCCCGGGCATCATCTGCTTCGCCCTCGCCGCCAGTGGCAAGGCGCCGGGGATTCGGGAGGTCATGTTCGACGCCAACGGCCAGTTGATCCGGGACGAGGCCCAAAAGGCCTTTCCGCTCCTGGTGAAAAGCGTGCTGCCGGCCGGGGTGCGCGGCATCGTGGTGGCGGGTTTGCTGGCGGCCTTGATGAGCTCGCTGGCGGGCGTGTTCAACGCCTCGGCCACCCTGTTCACCATGGACTTCTACTCGAAACTGCATCCCGGGGTTTCCCAGCACCAACTGGTGTGGATCGGCCGGCTGGCCACGGCCGTGATGGTGTTGATCGGCCTGATCTGGATTCCGGTGATCCGCGGCGGCAAGGGCCTGTACGACTACCTGCAGGGGGTTCAGGCTTATCTGGCGCCGCCGATCTTCGTGGTGTTCTTCTTCGGGGTGTTCTTCAAGCGGCTCAACGGGCCCGGCTGCCTGGCCACCCTCATCATCGGGTTCCTGCTGGGATTGTTCCGCCTGGCGGTGGACACGCCGGTCAAACTGATGGCCGACTTCCAGTACCGCGAGGGCTCGTTCCTGTGGGTCGTGAACAATGTGTACTTCCAGTACTACAGCCTGTTCATCTTCCTGGTGTGCGTGGCGGTGTTCTTCGCGGTCAGCTATCTGACGCCGGCGCCGGCGGAGGAGCGGATCCGGGGACTGACCTTTGCCACGACGACACCGGAACAACGGGCCGAAAGCCGCGCCAGTTGGAACGCCTGGGACGTGCTGGCCTCGCTTGGCGTGCTGGCGTTGATCCTGGCTGCCTACCTGTACTTCCGCGGCTGAGTCCCGGGCGATTCGGCGACAGACCGGCGTCGGCGCGCGGAGCCGGCGCCGGTTTTTGCTTGAGGCGCTCGACCACGGAGGCCATAAGCGCGGTGTGAAAGCTCACAAACGCATCCAAGCATGGTTTCTGGCGGCGCTCGGTGTGGGCGCCCTGACAGGCACTCTGGTGGCCGGCGAATACGAGCCGTATCTGGGCCGGTGGGCCTTGACGATCCCCGGCGGCGGCGCCGGCTGGCTCGAGATTCGGCAGGAGAAAGGCTGGTTCGACGGCTCGATCCTGTGGGGCGGCGGAAGCGTCGTGCCGGTGTCGTCGGTGTTCTTCAACGATGGCCGGCTCTACGTCACCCGCGTGAGCGAGGTCGAGCGCCGGGGGCCCGACCGGAAGGTCGTGCGCAAGCAGCAATTCACCGAGCTGCTCGTGGGCGAGGTGTACGGCGACACCTTGGAGATGGAGCAGTTCGTGCCCAACCGCAACGGTCTGGGCGTCCGTCAGGCCCGGTTCAGCGGCAAACGCATCCCGCCGTTGCCACCGGCGCCGGACCTCTCGAAGGTGCGGTTCGGCAAACCGATTGTCCTGTTCAACGGCAAGGACCTGACCGGCTGGCGGCCAACGGACAACCGGCCCAACGGATGGCGCGTCGAAAACGGCATCCTGCGCAACGTGGCGGTCCAGGAGGAGGGCAAGCCGCACCGCAGTTACACCAACCTGCGGACCGAGCGGGAGTTCGAGGACTTCAACCTGACGCTCGAGGTGCGGGTTCCCCCGAAAGGCAACAGCGGCATTTACCTGCGCGGCATTTACGAAGTGCAGGTGACCGACAGCTACGGCAAGCCGCTGGATTCGCACAACATGGGGGCCATCTACAGCCGCATCACCCCGACCGTCAGCGCGGAAAAACCGGCCGGCGAATGGCAGAGCTTCGACATCACGCTGGTGGACCGGCACGTCACCGTGATCCTCAATGGCAAAAAGATCATCGACAACCAGCCGTTGCTCGGCTGCACGGGCGGCGCCCTTTGGTCCGACGAGTTTCGTCCGGGCCCGATCTACCTGCAGGGCGACCACACCAGTGTGGACTACCGGAACATCGTGCTGCGGCCGGTGATCAAGTAAGCCCGCCGGAGTCTTGATTGCGCCATGGCGGCGCGGGGTTTCGCCTCGTGCCGCCATGCGGTTTCGGTTGGTTCGGTGTCGGAAGAAGGTCGCCGGTCACGGGGTGGTTCTGTGCTCGCGGGCGGCTTTTCCAG
>RFJD01000398.1 GCA_003695015.1 Verrucomicrobiota bacterium
GCGCTCATGATGCGCCGCCGCAAGTAAGGCCAGTCGCCTGACACTTCCTCGCGAGAGCGCCGCGTCCACCGCGGCGCTCTTTTCTTTTCCCCGTAGCCGCCGACGTTCTTTCTCCGTAGCCGCCGACATCAGGAGGCGGCCAAGCCCCCCCGACACCAGCCCGACGCTGCGCCCGGGGTTGTCCCGCCCTTCCGTCCCGCCCTGCGTGCAGATCATGATGGAGGCCGCTTCCCTTCCATCGCGCAGCACTGGCACACCGTCTCGGCCGCTTTCTCATCCGATCGCACCGGAATCCCGCCACTCTCGCGCCCGCACCCTGCTCGTCGCTGCCCGTCATGAGGCTCTCATGTCGTTGCCGCGGCCTTGACGTCGGGACCCCGGCTGGTAATCTGCGCGTTCCGCCACGGGCGGAGGCGGGGAGCAACAGCCAACCGCTCCACCGCAGTTGATTGGGTCAGACGCGCATGAAACGCACCTACCAACCATCCAGAATTCGGCGGAAGCGCCAATACGGCTTCCTGAAGCGGAACTCGACCAAGAGCGGCCGGGCGATCATCGCCCGCCGGCGCCGCGCCGGGCGCAAGCGGCTCACGCCGGTCTAAGCCGGGTCGCCGCACCCGACGACCGGCCGGAAGCCGTCCCGGCAACCGGCGTCCCGATGACCGGTTCGCGTCCCAGATTCAAGTTCGGCCCCACCCTCCGCCTCCGCAGGGCATGGGAGTTCCAGCGCCTGCGGCAGACCGGACGCCGGCTGGCTCGTCACGGGCTCGTGCTCAACTGGCGCCCCCGGGAGGATGCGTCGCATTCGCGCTTGGGCGTCGTGACCGGTCGCAAGCTCGGTTCCGCCGTCGAGCGGTCGCGGGTCCGCCGGCACTTGCGGGAAGCCTTCCGGCGCCTGCAACCGTTCATCCGTCCGCCGAGCGACATCGTGCTCGTGGCCCGGCCAAGCCTGCGCGACCTGCCGGGCAAGGTGATTCAGGCCCGGGTCGAACGACTCCTGCGCGAGGCGGGCCTTTTGGCGGATGCCGGCCGATGAACCCGGTCCAACACGGTCTGATTCTGCTCCTCCGGGCGTACCAATGGGTGCTCTCGCCGTTGAAGAATGCCCTGTTCGGCCCGCTGGGGCGCTGTCGTTTTCACCCGACCTGTTCCCAATACGCGGTGGAAGCCATCCGGATCCATGGCGCTTGCCGCGGCCTCTGGCTGGCGGCCCGGCGCCTGGCCCGCTGCCACCCGTGGGGGGCCTGCGGCCACGATCCCGTGCCGCCGCGCCACCCTGCGTCCTCGGCGCCCCGCGAGCCCTCGAATCCGGCGGCCCTCACCCATCCTGCCGGCGGCCGTTGACCCTGCTTCACTGATTTCATGGATCGCAAATCCATCCTCGTCCTGATCGTCTGCTTCGTCCTCCTGCTGCTCTGGGGGCCGATCGTCAACCGGATCTACCCGCCGATCCCGGTGGAGACCCCTGCGGGCGCCACCAACCAGGTCAGCACCACCACCCGGCCGGCCGCCGGTCCGGAGACTGCCGCCCCCACCGGACCGGTCGCCGAACGCCCGCCCGCCATCACGGCGCCCAGATCGCCCGTCGAACGCTGGACGGAGCCGGACACCCCCGAGGAAATCCTGACCCTCGAGACACCGCAGGCCCGCTACCACTTCACCTCCCACGGCGGCGCGTTGCGTAAGGTCGAACTCAAGGACTACCCGGCCGAGATCCAATGCCGCGGGGCAGGGACGACCAACGGCGTCGGCTACGCGACGCTTAACGCCCATGCCCGCGTTCCGGCCCTGGCCTTGTTCGGCGGCGAGGCGCTGGAGGACCATCGGCCCTTCGTACTCCGGAAGACCGATCGCGGCGTGGTGGCCGAAAAGCTGCTGAGCAACGGCCTGGCCCTGATCAAGGAATTCGTGCCTTCGAGCAATCACGTCCTGCTGGTCACCCTGCGACTCGAGAACCGGACCAACCAGCCGGTGGCCCTGCCGGAGACCGAGCTGACCATCGGCACTTCGATCCCGCTGAACCTCAAGGAACAGCCCCGGTTCCAGGGCGTCCAATACTTCGACGGCCGAAAGGCGCACCTGATCGGCGCAAGCTGGTTCGCCAACCATCTGCTCGGCTGCGGCTGCCTTCCGGGCACGCCGCGCTATGAATTCCGCAGCGAGGGCGTGAGCAACATCGTCTGGGCCAGCGTGCCCAACCGCTTTTTCACGATGATCGCGGCGCCCGAGCAACCGGCTTACCAGCTCCGCGCCCGCAAGGTCGAACCCCTCTGGCCGGAGGCGGCGGAATTGGGCCGAAGGCGGCCGGTCGGCTACGAAGCCGCCTTGGTGTATCCGGCGATCCAGATCCCGGCCGGAGCCAAGGTGGAGCAGCACCTCACGCTCTATGCCGGGCCAAAGGACTACAACACGCTGGCCGGCTTGGGGAAATCCCAGGACTTGGCGATGAACTTCACCACCATCTTCGGCTGGTTCGCCAAGCTCCTGCTCCTCTCGATGAAGGGCATCCACAGCGTGGGGCTTTCCTACGGGGCGACCATCATCGCCATCACCTTCATCATCAAACTGCTGTTCTGGCCGTTGACCCGGGCCAGCACCCGGTCGATGAAGCGGATGCAGGCCCTGCAGCCACAGATGAAGGCCATCCAGGAGAAGTACAAGGATGACCCGCGGAAGATGAACATGAAGCTGATGGAGTTCATGAAGGAGAAC
>RFJD01000070.1 GCA_003695015.1 Verrucomicrobiota bacterium
CCGGAGCCGCCGGGCATTCGATTCTTTCCGGAGTACCTGCAGGCGGCCGGTTACCAGACGGCGTTCTTCGGCAAGTGGCACATGGGGCATGACAGCGACGATCCGCGGCCGGGCTGGACCCATTGGGCGGCCTTCAAGGGGCAGGGCAGTTATGAAGGGGTGACGCTGAACATCAATGGCCAGCATCGGCATTTCGAAGGCTACAACGCCGACGTGCTGACGGAGCAGGCGCTCGAATGGTTGCGCGGTCACGGCGACCGGCCCTTCTACCTTCAGCTCTCCTTCAAGAACGTGCATTACCCGTTCCAACCGGCGGCGCGGCATCGCGGGCGATACGGGGCCAAGCCGGTGCCGCGTCCGGACACGATGGCGAACACGGAGGTCAACTACGAAACGCAGCCGCGCTGGGTGCGCGAGCGACGCTACGGGATTCACGGCGTGGACCACATGGAAACCAGCCCGTTGGACCTCGATCCGGTGCCGGACTTCGACGCGTTTTTCCGGAGTTATTGCGAGAGCGTGCACAGCTTGGACGAAAACATTGGCCGCTTCTTGGATTACCTCAGGGAGAGCGGACTGGCGCGAAACACTCTGGTGATCTACACCTCCGACAATGGGTTCCACTTGGGCGAGCACGGGTTTTACGACAAGCGGGATGCGTACGAAACGTCGATCCGGGTGCCGATGATCGTCTGGGCGCCGGGGCTGATCCGGCCGGGCACGGTGATTTCAAACATGGTGTTGAACATCGATCTGGCGCCGACCTTCCTGGAGGCGGCCGGGGTGCGTCCGCCGGCGGATGCCCCGCAGTTCGACGGCCGGAGTTTTTGGCCGTTGTTGCTCGGGCGGGAGATCCCGTGGCGCGATCACATGCTTTACGAGTATCACTGGGAACGGAACTTTCCCGCGACGCCGACGCTGTTCGCCATCCGGACGGAGCGTTACAAGTACGTCTATACCCACGGGGTGTGGGACAAGGATGCGTTTTACGATCTGGCGACGGATCCGAAGGAGAGGTTCAACCTGATCCGGGTGCCGGCGTATCAGGAGCGGATTGCGGCCCTCCAAAAGCAGCTTTTCGATGAGCTGGAAGCCAGCGGGGGCTTGATGATTCCCGTGCGCCGGCCGGCCGGCGAGGTGCTTGACGATCGCAAGCTGCCGTAGCGGGCGACCTTTGCGGGGTTGCGGGGCGGCTGGCATGGACCGACCCGACGACCAGGAGTGGGGATGGACGTTCCCGCCGGGTTTTGGTAGTTTCCGGCTCATGAAGCACCCTCGATGTCATGGGCAGCGTGAAGCGGCGTTCACGCTGATCGAACTGTTGGTGGTGATCGCGATCATCGCGATCCTGGCCGGGATGCTCCTGCCGGCCTTGAGCCGGGCGAAGGCCAAATCCCATTCGATTGTTTGCGCCAGCAATCTCAAGCAGATGGGCCTGGCGCATTTCATGTACGTCAACGATCAGGGGAAGATGCTCCCGTACACGATGGAGAGGGACCTGTGGATGGCGGTTTTGATGCGGTTCCAGGCCCAGGTGCATGACATCCGGGTCTGTCCCTCGGCGCCCGAGCCGGCCAGGCGCATCAACCGGCATCCGCTCAACCCCAATTACGGCACCGCCGATGAAACGTGGCTGTGGCCGACGAACAACAACCGTCAGGGTTACCAAGGCAGCTACGCTTTCAACGGCTGGTTGTATTCCGGGCTGTACTGGGTGGCGGAGGCCCGGAAGTACCAGTTCAACAAGGAGAGCGATGTGCAGCGGCCGACCGAGACCCCGGCATTTGGCGACGCCATGTGGGTCGATTCGTGGCCGAAGGCGGATGACCGGCCGCCGTCGAACCTGTACACCGGGGACGGCCCGGGCGCCGGCATGGGGCGATTTGCCATTGCGCGGCACGGCGCGGCTTCACCGAAATCCGCGCCGCAAAACCTGCCCCCGGGATCGCCACTGCCGGGGGCGATCAACATCGTCTTCATGGATGGCCATGTTTCCCTGACCCAATTGGAGGATCTCTGGTCCCTGTATTGGCACCGGAACTACGTGCCGCCATCGAAACGCCCGCAGTAAGGAACTTGTTCTGCGCCTTGGTTCCCGGGCAAGTTGCAAGGGGCGAAACGGCCGCTGCGGGCGCCAGTGCGAGGTGAGATGGCGTCGTTGGACCCGGGCGAGAACACGTGTTGCAAAAGCGAAAAAAGGCGGCCGTTGAACGGCCGCCTTCGTATTCCGGCTGAGCCTTCGGTGTCCAGCCACTTACGGCCGGGCCGCGCGGAAGAACTGCCAGGCTTCGGTCGGCGTCAGGGTGAGCGGTGAGGTGGCTCCCTCCACCGGTTCCCACGGGCCGGTCACGGTCGGTGCGGCTTCGAGCACGCCGTTTTCCCAAGTCAACACGACGCCCCCCGGGGTCCGTTCAATGCGGATGGTCGGCGGCTGCAGGGGCGGCCGGCCGGCGACGTAGTGGGTGAGCACCTGCGCCGGCGTGAGGACGTGGTCGTAATAGGCGGCTTCATCCACGTCGCCTTCGAAGAAGAAGCTGCCGGTGGGATCCTCGGAGGCGCCGCCGCCGATGCGCAGGAGGGCCGTGTCGTTGGGCACGAAGGCCGATTCCCCTTGCGCGACCAGGCGGCCGTTGACGTAGAAGCGTTTCACGGCGCCGTCGTAGGTGCCCACGAGGTGGGTCCATTCGCCGACGGCCACGGCCGGGCCGGAAAGGCCGTTCCAGCCGGCGCCGGTGCCGGTCCAGAACTGCCAGATGTTGGCCGGGGTGGCATAGAAGATGTAGCCACGCTGGGGCGCGTCGGCCCGCGAAGTCAACGGCGAGCGATAACCGCTCCCGCCGGTGACTCTGGCCCAGACCTCGACGGTGAAGACGGGCGTGTTGAGGTCGGGGCTCCAAGGCACCTCGGCCTTGGTCTGCAGGGCGGCGTTGAAGCCGGCCGCGGTGTCGGGATCGCCGACCAGAGCCCCGGGCTGTCCCAAGGTCGGCCCGTTCATATAGGTACCGTGATGGTTGCCGACGCTGTCGAGCAGGGTCGAACCGGAGGTTTCACCCAGCCGCCAGTAGGCGACCGGGTTGTCCGCCTGCACGACTTGGGCGTAGGGCTGTTCGGGCGGGGTCACCACTTCGAGCATGGCGGCTTCGCTGGTGACCGTCCCGGCCGGGTTGCTGACAACGACTTGATAGGCGCCGGCTTGATCGGGCTGGACGTTCGCCAGTTCCAGCGTGGGCTCCGTCGCGCCCGGAATGTCCGTGCCATTGAACTGCCACTGGTAGCTGAGCGGCAGACTGCCGGCGGCGACCACGGTGAAGACGGCGGTTTCGCCGGCGAGGATGGCTTGGTCGGCCGGCTGTTGGACGATGTTCGGCGGGGTGCCGGCGCCCAGACCGGCGCCGTAGTGGAGCTGGATGCGTTCGGGCGGCAACACGTGATCGTACACCGCGACTTCATCGACGTAGCCGGCGAAGAAGTAATTGCCGTCGGTCTCGGTTGCCCCGCCGCCGATGCGCAGCACTTGGGCCGTGTTGAGCGAGAGCGGGATGTTGCCCGAGGCGACCTCGGCGCCGTTGACATAAAGTCGGGCCGTGGTGCCGTCGTAAGTGGCCGCCAGGTACGTCCAGGTGTCTTCCTCGACGGATGTGCCGGTGAGGCTGCCCCAGCCGGACCCGGTGCCGAGCCAGAACTGCCAGACGTTGGCAGGAGTCGCGTAAAAGATGTAGCCGCGTTGGGGCCCGTCGTCGCGGGAAGTCAGGGGGGACCGATAGCCGCTGGATCCCGGAGCGACTTTGGCCCAGAGCTCGACGCTGAATTGCGTTGGGTTTAGATCGGGGCTGTAAGGCACATCGACCTTGGTCAGGCTTTCGGCGAAGAAGCCGGCCGCCGTGTCGGGGTCGTCCTTCAACGCGCCCGGTTGGCCCAGCAGGGGGCTGTTGAGGTACTCGCCATGATGGCCGCCGGCCAGGTCGAACGCCGTCGGGCCGGAGGTTTCACCGAGACGCCAGTATCCCACCGGGCCGTCCTCCATGACTACGGCCGGATAGGTGCCGGGTTCGGGTTCGATGACCGTCAGGGTGGCCGACGGGCTGATGGCACTGCCGGCGGTGGTTGTGGCTTTGAGCGCGTACTGGCCGGCTTGATCGGGCGTCACCCCGGTCAACACGAGGGTTGTGTTGGTTGCCCCGGGCAGGTCGGCTCCGTTGAACTGCCATTGGTAATCGATTTGCACGGCGCCCGTGGCCTCGGCTTGGAAGACGGCCCGACCGCCGGCAAACACGGTGACCGGCTCCGGCGTGCGGGTGAAAGTCGGGAGGCCGGTGGCTTGGACCACCACGTTGACCGGATCGCTCGGAGTGGCGCCGTAGGCGTTCGACACAACCACGGTGTAGGACCCGGAATCCGCGACGGTGGCGTTCTGGACGGAATAGACCGGTCCGTTGGCGCCGGGAATATCCACCCCGTCCTTCTGCCACTGATAGCTCAAGGGCGGTTCGCCGGCGGCGTCCACGCTCAACGTGAAGGAGCCGCCCTCGTAGATCCCCTCGGCAGGGGCGGCCGGTTGGGCCAGGATTTCCGGCGGATTGGTCGAGCCGAAGCCGGCATAGCTCAAGGTCATGATCTCGCCGGGCGTGAGGGCCCGATCGAAAATCGCCACCTCATCGATGACGCCGAGGAAGAAGCGGGTGCCGCTGTCCAGGCCGATCCGCAACGGGCCGTTGAATTCTTCGGGAGCGTGCGGGACTGCGTTGGTGGCGGACAACAGACCGAAGCCGTCGTTCAAGTACAGCCTGGCTTGGTCAGGTTCGACCACCAGCGCGACGAAGTTCCAGAGGGAGTCGATCGGTGTCAGTCCCGAGTCCCAGTTGTAGGTGGCCGGGCTGTCGTTCCAGTGGTAGCCCAGGTGACCGGTTTGGGCGACGAAGTCCAGGCCGGCCACCGTGTCACCTCCGCGAGCGAAGACGACGCCCGCATAATTTGCCTGGCCGCCGAAGGGTTGGATCCAGCAAACGATGGTCACGGTGTTGGTGTTCAGGTTGAGCGGCTTCTTGACGAGGATGAAACCGCTGGTGCCGTCCAGTTCGACGGCCGGATTGCTGTTCTCGAAGCCGGGTGCCCAGTTCGTTGGGTCGGGGCCCGGTTGACCGGGAGTACAGCCGGGTTGATACAGCCCGTTGTAGTCCTCGCCCAAGCTGCCGAGGTTGATCGTCTCGGTGCGGTTCGGCGCGTCGTCCAGCCGCCAATAAGCGAGCGGGTTCGCGGAGAGCACCAACTGGTCATAGGGCTGGTCGGGCGAGGCGGCCATGCCGTTCTCGTAGTGGGCCTGGATGGCGTCGGCCGACAGCACGCTGGGATAGAGAGCGACCTCGTCCACGACGCCGTTGAAGTAGAAGGCGTTGTCACCCCGACCACCGATGCCGAGGGGCACGGAGGGATTGGGGGCGAAGTTGGGGCTGCTCTGGGAGGCTTCCGGCACGCCGTTGACATACAGCGTGGCGGTGTTGCCGTCGTAGGTGGCGACCAAGTGATACCACTGCCCGGCTTCGATGGTCGTGGTGCTGTTCAGGCTGACGGTGTAGTTGTTCGCGGAATCCCCCAGGCGGAAGTTCCACGTGGTGGGTGTTTGGTAGAAGATCCAGCCTTCGGCGGCCGGTGGGGTGCGGTTGATCGAGGAGACGGGGCTGGCGAAGCCGTCACTCAAGACGACGTTCGGTTTGACCCAGGCCTCGATGGTGAAGGGCGGGTTGGGGTTGAGGTCGGCGCTGTAGGGCACCTTCATCAACGAGGCGCCGTCGAACGCGGCGGCCGGATTGGCGTCGCCGGCCAGGGCGCCGGGCACTTGGAGGTCGGGGCCGCCGACGTACTCCCCGCTGGCGGCGGCACCCAGACTGCCGCGGTTGGCGGCGGTTTCGGTTTTCAGCGGGCCGGTGGCTTCCATGCGCCAGTAGGCCACCGGCCCGAGGTTCAGGACGGCATCGGGGTAGGTGGCGGTGTGGGCCGGCAGGAGCAACGCCCCGGTTGCCACGGCCAGCAACGATGCACGAAGGATCGTAGGTTTCGAGCCGTTCATGGTGCTTTCCCTTGTGTTTTCCGAGTCACTCGGTTGGATCTTGTGCTTGACTGCCTGCTTGTCCGGCGACCGTCTTCATGGGCCGCCCATGGGCCTCGCGGGCGATTGCCTCGCGCGTGGTGGCGCCATGGCTTGGGCCTGATATGACCGGTTCGGGCAAGCGCAGAATGGCTACCCCGTCCCGGACATTGAAGTCAAGCCTGACTGGTGTGAGAGGACCGACGAGGCGGCCGATCGCCCGACCTCAAGCGAGCTGGAGAAGTTCGGAATACGGCCGTTCCTGCCGCCAAGTGATGACTGTGCCGCAAGCACGTTCGGAACGGGCGTCCCGGCCTTTCAGCATGCGCCGGCGTCAGAAGCCGTCGTGCTCGGTGCGGGCGATGATTTCCTCTTGGAGGTCGGTCGAGAGGTCGCAGAAGTAATCGCTGTAGCCGGCCACCCGCACGATCAGGTCGCGATGTTCCTCCGGTTTGCGCTGCGCCTCGCGCAAG
>RFJD01000399.1 GCA_003695015.1 Verrucomicrobiota bacterium
CGAAGCCGGGATCACCGACATCCTGATGATCATCGGCAGGGGCAAACGGGCCATCGAGGAACACTTCGACCGCAACTTCGAGCTGGAGGCCGAACTCGAGGAAAAGGGCCGGCGCGACGAACTGGAGGCCATCCTCCGCATCTCCCGCCTGGCCAACATCCACTTCGTCTGGCAGAAGGAACTGCGCGGTCTGGGGGACGCCGTCTCCTACGCCCGCGACCACGTCGGCAACGAACCCTTTCTCCTCCTGCTGGGCGACACCCTCATCCAGGCCGAGCGCTCCCAAACCCGCCGCCTGGTCGAGGTGTACAACCGCTACCATGAAACCGTGGTGGCCCTCGAGGAAGTGCCGCGGGACAAGGTCTCCCTGTACGGCATCGTCGGCGGCCGCCCGATCGAGGACGGCGTGCACCTGATCGATCAGCTCATCGAAAAACCCGATCCAGAGGAGGCGCCCTCCCAATTGGCCATCGCCGCCCGTTACGTCTTCTCCCCGGCGATCTTCGACTACATCGAGCGCACCCCGCCGGGCAAGAACGACGAAATCCAGCTCACCGACGCGATGCAATTGATGCTGAAGGATCGCGTCATGTACGGGTTGCTGATCGAGGGACGCCGGTTCGACATCGGCAACAAACTCGATTTCCTCAAAACCAACGTCCTGTACGGACTGCGACGAGCGGACTTGGGCGAGGATTTCCGGCGGTTTATCAAGGAACTGGCCTCTCAACTGTGACCGGGGAGCGTCAGCCTCCCTGCCCGAAGATCAGCCACCAGCCGATCAGGAAGATCGGCACGTCCACGATGGCGTGGCTGAGGTAGCCCGGCCAGATCGACCGATACCGGAGGTAAAGCCCGCTCCAGATGGCGCCCCCGGCGAAAACCCCCAGCGAGCCCAGCATCACCACCGGCCAGGGAAAATAGGCCGCCAGCGCCACGATGTGGTGCAGCGTGAAACACAACGCCGCCAGTCCCACCGCCGCCATCCCCCCGACCAGCCGTTCCCATTGCCGAAAGACGAACCACCTCCATACGTACTCCTCCATCAGCGAATTGAGCGTCACCCAATAGACGGCCCCCGCCAGATAGACTCCCGGTTCGGCCAAACCGGCCTTTTGCGCCGGCCCGGCCACCATCTCCGGCTCGATCCATCCCCACTGCGACACCAGCGCATACACCCCCAGAATCACGGCGGAGATGACCACGCCCAGCAGAATCGCCGGCCCAAAACCGCCCCGCCGCGGCGGCGACCAACTCCACCGGCCGCCCTCCACCTTCAGCCACCAAAAGGCCGGAAACACCACCAGCCACACCTTCGCGGCCAAGAACACCCCCTGTCCCACCTCGCCGGGCCACCAAAACAGCCCCGCGGCCGTTCCCAAGCTGGGCGCCGGCACCAGCAACGCCAACGCCAGCCACGCCCGCCGGCGCCCGACCGGGTCCGCCCGTCCCGAAACGCCCATTTCGGCCGGATCGTTCATGGGCGAGACCGGTCCACGGACGGTCCCGCCACCGGCAGTTCCACGTCGAACCGCGTCGGACCGCCCTCAGGGCTCTCACAGCACAGGCGTCCGCGGTGGCGCCGCACGATGCCCAGGCTGACGGACAAACCCAGGCCGCTGTAGCGGGCGCGGGGCCGGGTCGTGTAGAAGGGCTCGAACATCCGTTGCCGGACGTCCGGGGGAATCCCCTCACCCCAATCCTCGACGCTCAACCGCACCCAGGCCTCGCCATTCTCCTCGAAACTCACGCCCGCAATGCGCAGCCGCTTCTGCTCATGCCGGCCGGGAAACCGGGCGTTGAGGGCGTCCCGGGCGTTGTTGAGCAGATGCATCAACACCTGCTGGATCTCCTGGGGCGAACACCGCAGCGGGGGCAGGGTGTCGGGCACCTCGACCTCGCACCGGATATGCTCCTCCAGCAAGACCGATCGCACCAACGCCAGCACGTTGCCCACCAGCTCTGCCGGCAACACGGGCTCCGGCCGGCCCGGCTCCTCGCGCGCAAAACTCAACAGGCTGCGCACCACGCGCGCCACCCGCTCCCCTTCCCGCTGGATTTCCGCCGCGTACCCGGCCAGATCGGATCCTTGGGGTGCGGCGGCACGGATCAACTCGGCATAGTTGAGCATGCCGTTGAGGGGATTGTTGATCTCGTGGGCCAAGCCGCCGGCCAGCGTTCCCAAGGACTCCAACCGGGCTTGATGAACCCACTGGGCCTCCAGAAGCCGGCGCTCCTCTTCGAGCCGTTTCCGCTCGGTGATGTCACGCAGGGCGCCCACGATGGCCACCGTCCGCCCGTCACGGACCACCGGCGACTCGTGGACCTCGGCCCACATCGTGCTGCCATCGGCGCGCTTGAGCTGCACCTCGTAGGGCGGCTGGGGTTGGCCGGTCTCGATGGCCCGGCAGGTGATTTCATAGGCCACCCGATTGGCCGGATGATCGGTCACGAACTCCATCCAGCGCCGCCGCGTCTCGGCCGGCTCGTAGCCGAGAAACTCCCGGCACTGCGGGCTGACGTAGGTGAGCACGTGGTCCGGCGTGTGGACATAGAACATGTCCCCGCTGTGCTCGACGATCAGCCGGAATCGCTCCTCGCTCTGGCGCAACGCCTCTTGGGCCTGCTTCAGATCGGTGACATCGTTCCCGATTCCGATCACGTACATCAGCCGGCCGGAGGCGTCGAACCCGGCCCGGTTCGTCCATCGCTGCCAGCGCGTCTGACCGTCAGCCCGCCGGGCACGATGTTCGATCACGAACTCCGGAGCCGAAGGGCTCAACCCGACCAGCTTCTCCTCTACCCGTCGCCGATCCTCCTCCGGCAGCATGGGCAGAAAGCTCCGTCCGACAATCCGCGACTTGGGCTGGCCAACCCACGCCGCCAAAGCACGATTTACGTAGAACACTTCCCCGGCACCGCGAAACAAGCTGATCAGGACCGGCGCCTCCTCGATCACCTCGCAGCACAAGCCGGCAATGCCGCTCCACTGGCAGGCGCAGCCCTCCCCACCTCCGAAATCCTCGGCAGGCCGGGCTTGGCAGGATTCGCGTTCGGGCGGCGTCATGCTGCTAAACACCCGCAGGCTAGAGCCCGGCCCGGCGGGTGTCAACGGCCGCCCACCCGCCGGGACGTCCGGGAACGGGGCCGCGCGGTTCCGAAGCTGCGGTTTTCACTCCGGCTCGGTGATGACGTGCAGGCGGTCCGGCGCCAGGCCGTCGAGCTTCTGGACCTTGCCGGAGGGCCAGTGGATTTCGACCTCGTCGATGCGGGTCTGCCGGCCCAGACCGAAGGTGAGGGGCAGCTCGGACTGCGAGAGGTAACCCTTGGTGGGCATGACCGTGCGCCACTGCGTGACGCCGCCGCTGCGGAGTCGCACGTCGGCCCCGATGGCGTCCCGGTTGCTCTTGCGGCCCACCAGCTTCAACCGCACCCAGTGATGCCCGAGCTGCTGGTCGTTGCGCAGCACCAGGGGCGGTCCGCCGGTCTGGGTCAGCACCACGTCCAGATCGCCGTCGCCGTCCAGGTCCCCGTAGGCCGAGCCCCGCCCCACGATGGGCTGGAAGAGATCCTCGCCGCACTTGGCCGGCGGCACGCTGATGAAGCGGGGACCACGCCGGGAACCGGAATTCCAGAACAACTGGGCCGGCTGGGCGTAGGTCTGGCTTTCCTGGACCTTGCTGATGTCGGTCTCCAGATGACCGTTGGCGGTGAGCATGTCCAGGCGGCCGTCCAGGTCGTAGTCGAAGAAGAACAGGCCGAACTTCAGCAGCATGCGGCTGGCCGGACCCACGCCCTCGATGATGGCCTCGTCGGCGAAGGTCAGGGACTTGCGCTGCGAGACGTAGAGCGCGGTCATTTCGTTGGCGAAGTTGGCGATGGCAATGCCCAGGGCGTCGTCGTTGCGGAACCGGGCGGTGTCGATGCCCATCGCGCCCCGCGCCTGGCCGTAGCTGTCGAAGGCGATGCCGGTCATGGCTCCGATCTCGGCGAAGGTGCCGTCCTGCTGGTTGTGGAAGACGAAGTTCTGCACGGTGTCGTTGGCGACCACCAGGTCCAACCACCCGTCGTCGTCCAAGTCCACCGGCGCCACGCCCAGGGACTTGGCCATCGGCACTCCGGTGATGGGGTTCTTGACCTGCACGCCGGCCCACTTGGAGACGTCCACGAACCGGCCGTTGCCTTCGTTGTGGTAGAGGAACGGGAAGGTGCCGGGAAAATCGCGCGGCTGGCCGTAGGCGCGGCCGATGCCCACCAGCTTGTAGCCCACCTCCAGATCGATTTCGCGGGACCATTGGACGTAGTTGCAAACGAACAGGTCCAGCCGCCCGTCCCGGTCGTAGTCGAAGAAGGCACAACTGGTGCTCCA
>RFJD01000400.1 GCA_003695015.1 Verrucomicrobiota bacterium
CGAGGCATCATCGCGGGCTGGCATCCGGCCCGGACCGGACGGTTTGCCCGGGCACGGGGAGCTCTTCCAACGCATCCCCGGAGGAGGTTCGCCGGAGGCCGGTGAGCTTGCAGGTTTGCCTCCGGCCGGTCGATTGACACAGCATCGAGCCATGCAGCACCTCCGGAACGATACGCTGGGGCGGGTGTGGATCGCGTTTTGCCTGGCGGCTGCGATCGGATCCCGGGCCGGGACGGTCCGTTCTTGGCTGGACGAGTCACCCCGGGCGCTGGAGGGCTTCCGGGTCGAGCTGGTTTATCGCGTCCCGCCGGAACAAGGTTCCTGGGTCTCGCTGGCGGTGGATCCCCGGGGACGGCTCATCGCGTCCGATCAGGACGGCCCCCTTTACCGCCTCACACTGCGGGAAGACGGCCCGCCGGCGGTCGAGCGGTTGGAGGCGCCGGTGGGGAGCGCGCAGGGCCTGTGTTGGGCGCACGATTCCCTCTACGTCGTGGCCAACCACTGGCTCAGCCGGGAGGAGCGTGAAGCCGGCCGTGGGCCCGGCTACGAAACCGGCCTTTACCGCCTGCGCGATCGGGATGGCGACGATCGCTTCGACGAAGTCCGGCTCCTCCGACGGTTCGACGGCCCCGGCGAACACGGTCCCCACGCGGTCGTGGCCGGCCCCGACGGCCGCCTGTACCTCGTGGCCGGCAACGGTTGTTCGCTCCCCGACCCGGAGGTCTCGCGAGTCCCCCGGCACTGGCAAATGGATCATCTCGTTCCCCGCCTCGGGCAGACGGACGGTTTCTGGACCGAAAAACGCCCGGGCGGCTGGGTTTGCCGGACCGATCCGGAGGGCCGGACCTTCGAGCTGATCGCCATCGGGTTGCGCAATCCCTACGACCTGGCCTTCAACGCGGACGGCGAGCTGTTCACCTTCGACGCCGACATGGAGTGGGACATGGGCGTGGCCTGGTACCGGCCCACCCGGGTCAACCACGTCGTCAGCGGCGCGGAGTTCGGCTGGCGAACCGGCAGCGCCAAGTGGCCGGACGACTGGTTCGACAGCCTCGGCTCGGTGGTCGATGTCGGGGCCAGTTCGCCCACCGGGCTCGCCTTCGCCTACGGCGCGCGTTTTCCCGCCCGCTACCAGAAGGCGCTTTTCATGGGCGATTGGAGCTTCGGCCGCATCTTGGCCCTGCATCTCGAACCCGACGGCTGTTCTTGGCGCGGGGAGTTCGAGGTGTTCGTGTCCGGCTCACCCTTGGCGGTCACCGACCTGGTCATCCGCCCCCAGGATGGCGCCCTCTACTTCGCCGTCGGCGGCCGGGAAACCGCCTCCGCCATCTACCGGGTCCGTTACGTGGGCCCCGATCCGACCGATCCAACCGATCCATCGGATCCGCGGGAAAAAGCCGCCCGAGCCAGGCGCCGCGCCATCGAGGCGCTTCACCGCGAAATCGGCTCGGACGCCGTGGACATGGCATGGCCGGCCCTCGGCAGCCCGGACCGCGTTCTCCGCTACGTCGCCCGGGTCGCCCTCGAACACCAGCCGGTGGCCTGTTGGGCCGATCGCGCCCTGCGGGAAACCCATCCCCGCCGCGCCATCGCCGCCTTGGCCGCCCTGGCTCGTTGCACCGACCAACCCCGGCAGCACCGCGCCATTCTCCGTCGCCTGGCCTCCTTCCGCTGGGATGACCTCCCTGCCGCCGATCGGGGCGATTGGCTTCGGGCCCTCCAACTGGCCGTTCTCCGCGGCGGAACGCCCGACGCGGCGGAACGCAAGCTCCTCCTCGCGGCACTCGATCCCCACTACCCCGCCGACCGTTGGCCCTGGAACCGCGACCTTGCCGCGTTGCTGCTCCGACTCGAAGCCCCGGGCGTCATCGGGCGCACCCTCGACCTGCTCGAAGCGGCCCCTTCCCAAGAGCAACAGACGTACTACCTGCTGGCCCTGCGCGCGATGGAACGACCGCACTGGACCCGCGACCAACTCGCCCGCGTGTTCCGCTGGTTCCGCGACGCCGCCGCCCGCCGCGGCGGCGTGACCTTCACCGACTACCTCGGGCTGATGCGCAGCGAATTCATCGATCACCTCACCGAGGAAGACCGGCAGGCCCTCGCCGACCTTCTGGCTCCACCCGCCGAAGTCGATCCGCTCGAACAACTCCGCCAGCAGCGCCAGCTCGTCCGCACATGGACCGTCGCCGACCTCCTCGACGATGCCGCCCAAGCCCCCGCCAAGGGCGACCCCGCCCGCGGCAGGCGCATCTTCGCCGAGGCCATGTGCCTGAACTGCCATCGTTTCGCCGGCCAAGGGGGCATGACCGGCCCCGACCTCACCGGCGTCACCCGCCGGCTCGACACCCGCAACCTCCTCGAATCCATCCTCGAACCCTCGAAGGTCATCTCCGACCAGTACCGCACCGTCGAGGTCGAGACTCGCGACGGCGACCTCTACACCGGTCGCGTGGCCAACATCGACGAGGAAACCCTCTACCTCATGGTGGACCTGCTGAACCCGGCCGCCATCGTCAAGCTGCCCCACGGCGACATCGCCTCGATCCGCCCCTCGGCCCTCTCGATGATGCCCACCAACCTGCTGGACGTCTTCACCCGCCAGGAAATCCTGGACCTGCTGGCCTGGCTGGCCACCGGCGGTCATGGCACGGAATGACCGGCCCAAGCCATGCGCTGCCTCGGCAGGGGACTCGGGGGAAAAGACAAAAAAATTGGAGCGAGCGAAGGGATTCGAACCCTCGACATCAACCTTGGCAAGGTTGCGCTCTACCAGACTGAGCTACGCTCGCTCTCAAAAGCGACCTACTGAATAGGCCAAACCCCGCCGGCTGGCAAGTCCCTTTTGCGGAAAAAAATCGCTTCGCCGGGCCGGCCACCGCCCCGACCGGCGCGGATCCGGAGGGGATCGATCGGGCTTGCCCCCGCGCGCTCCTCCGGTCTTAATCCCCGCCCATGCACGCCGCGGCATATCACAGATTGCTCGCCCTCACCTTGATCCTGGCGGCCGGGCCGGCCGCCGCGGCCGCGGACGCTCCGGCCACGATCGACTGGCCCGCCTGGCGCGGCGTCGAAGCCCACGGCAGCCTCGCGCCCGCCGATTGGCCGGATCGCTTGGACGACTCGACCCTCCGCTGGAAGGCGCCCCTGCCGGGCAAGGGTTGTTCGACCCCCATCGTCTGGCACGGTCGCATCTACGTGACCGCGCCCATCGACGGCAAGGACGGCCTCCTGGCGTTCGACACCCAGGGGCGGAAGCTCTGGGAGGTCACCTTCGGCCCCGAGGTGCCGGGCAAACATCGCAACGGCTCCGGCTGCAACCCCTCGCCGGTCACCGACGGCCACGCCGTGTTCGTCACCTACAAGAGCGGCACGCTGGCCGCCGTGGAGCTGGACGGCCGCGTTCGCTGGCAAACCAACCTCGTCCGGCTCTACGGCGAGGTGCAGCTTTTCTGGGATCCCGGCACTTCGCCGGTCCTGACCCGCGACGACGTCGTCATGGCCCGCATGCATGCCGGCGATTCGTGGTTGGCGGCCTTCGACAAACAAACCGGCCGGCTGCATTGGAAGGTCGCCCGCAACTACAAAACCCCGGTGGAAGGCGACCAGAGCTACACCACGCCGCTGGTCGTCGAACGCCACGGCCGGGAATGGATCATCGTTTACGGGGCCGAACACATCACCGTCCATCGCGCCGACACCGGCGAAGCCGTCGCCGAGATCGGCGGGTTCAATCCGGACGGCCGGGAGTTCAGCCCCACCGTGGCGTCGCCGGTTCTGGCCGGGGACGTCCTGGTCGTGGCCGACGGCCGCAACGACCGCCGCTTTCCCGGCTTCAACGGCATCCGGTGGTCGTTCACCGACACCGGGCCCAAACTCGAACGCCTCTGGCGCCGGACCGACATCGGCACCTTCGTCCCCACGCCCGCCGTCCACCGGGGCCGCGTTTACCTGCTCCGGGACCGGGACGAGATCGTCTGCCTCGATCCGGCCACCGGCCGAACCCTCTCGGAAACCGCGCTCCCGCGCCACCGGTCCAACTACTACGCTTCGCCCTTCGTGGCCGGAAACCGCCTCTACGCCATCCGCGAAGACGGCGCCGCGTTCGTGCTGGATGTGGCCGCGGACATGAAGCGGCTCAGCCAGACCGGGATCGAGGATCGGGTCATCGCCTCTCCGGCACCGCTGACCCCGCGCAGCCTGCTGGTTCGCGGCCACGAATTCCTGCGCTGCTTCGGCCGCTGACCGGAGCGCTTCCTCGCGCCAGCCCAAGGCCGGCGGGCTCACGCTCGCCGGCCTTGGCCGTTTTGTCCGGCGGGCCGGTTACCAGACGGCCCAGTCGCCTTCGATCGTGCGGCCTTCGAAGTTCACCCCGCCCGTCGTTCCGGCGCGGCGGAACACCACCGTGCGTTCCCGACCATCCAGCGTCAGCCGGACGCCCACCAAGCCGGGCGCTTCGATCCGCCGGGCCGACACCGCCGGAACCTCCCGCCCGCGATGGGGCACGATGACCGTCAACGTCGCGGTTCGCCCCGCCGGCCGGGTGGTCGAGGTCTCGACGTGCCACTGGTTGGGAAACGGCCTCGAAGGCGGCGGCTCGTAGCCATCCCACTGGCGGAACTTCAGTGGCTCCTCGCTCAGATACGCGATCCACGCCCCTGCCTGCGGCCGTTGGATGCGCAGGGTTTGCCCCGCTTCATCCAGCGTGAACGGCCCCAACCCATGCAGCATGAACTGGTACGTCGCCGGCTTGGCGGCTTCGACCTCGTCGAGCACCACCACCAGCGGTTGCCGGCCTTTCACCAACACCATCCGGCGCGCGTAGTCCTTGAGGCGGCCCTGATAAGCCGCCGCCGCCTGGCCCGCCACGTAGTCGCCCTCCGGCCGGCTTTCGAACGCGGTGATCCGCCCGTGCGGCGCCTGCGTGTGGGGTGTCTGGCCGCGACCATCCACCAGGAGCGCGTTGTGGGCCTTGGTGCTGTGAGCCCACCGGGTGTGGAACCGGCTGCCGTGCAGGTCGCGATACACGCAGGTCGTCAACAACGCCTCGCCGTACGCGTTGAGTTGAAACGAATTGTGCGGGTTGTGACCGTGGCTCTGGCGGCCGAACGGGCTGGACTTGAACAGGACGTGCACGTCGTCCCGGCTGTCCAACAACGTGGTGTGCAGGCTGGCCACGCCGATGCCCCAAAACGCCTTCGAAGGCGGTAGGTCCGTGGGCGGCTTGGCCGGCGGCAGGGGCGGGAGAGCCGCCGCGTACAGGAACCCGAGAATGCCGCCCTGCCCCTGCATGTTCCACTGCTCCGCCCACCATCGCCAATAAGCGGCGTGCTCGCCGTCCGGCTGCGCCGCCTTGGCCCGGATGAAGTACTCGAGAAACCCGCCCCAGCTCCGCGACGGCGGCCGGTATGAGGAATCGCCGAACCCGCAGTTCGGCGAATGCGGCGGCGCCACGTACAGGGGAAAGTCGCCCACGTGAGCGAAGAAGGGTTTGCGGAGGCCGTCGATGCCGAGGGTCGTGTGGGCCACCTGCAACCACCAGACGATCTTGCTCATGTAGCCGGCCCAGTAGTTGACCCCCTCGTGCCAGCCGCCGTCGGCGTCCGACCATACCGGGTAACAGGCGTAAAACTTGTTGACCGCGTAGTCCAGCCACGTCGCCGCCTCCGGGATCTCGCCCAAGAAGGCGATGCCGGCCTCGCCGATCTTGTGAAAGACCCGGTTGGCATGGCTGCCGTAGGGCCGGTTCAGATGCCCCACGCCCCGCTGGACTTCCCATGATTCCCAGGCGTCGGTGACCCGGCGCAACATGACCTTGCGGACTTCCTGCCGGTCCTCCTCGGTCAACGCCGCGTAGGCCCAGTCGTAAGCCCGCGGCAACCGGTAGAGCAGCGGCTTGGCCGCCTCGCAGTTGAGGCGGAAGTTCGTCGGCCCGTCCGGATCCCATGACGCCAGATGACGCACCCACCGGCGGGCGGCTTCGCCATAATGAGGATCACGCGTGATCAGGTACACGAACGCCAGCACCTCGGCCTCCTGGCAGGCGCGCATGGTCTGCTGCCGATTCGGCCACCAGTACTTGATCAACTCCGGGTTGTTTTTGTCTCGGGACGACCCCAGGTGCTCGGGCTCCGGCGTCGGGCCCGCGGCGATGACCCGGTCCGCCTCTTTCACCAACGCCAGGAACCGCTCCCGCTCGCGGCCCTCGGCCAGCCGCCGGAGCATGGGCAAATCCGCCGGCCGCACGAACAACCGGGGATGCCCCAGCGGCACGCGCTCCCGTTGTTCGGCCCGATGGGGCATCGGAAACGGCGTGGCGTCCGCCGGCACGTGAAAACGGCGGACCCGGCTCCAGTTGGATTCCTCCCCGGCCTCGTTCCGAAACCGATAACGCCAGTACCAGTCTCCCGGCTCCAAGGGGCGGTTGTGCGTGTAGGTCGGCCACGGCACCCCGGCCGCCGATTCGGCTCCGAACATGTCGGCCCGTCGGGACCACTGCACCGTGTAACTCACCGCCTCCGGCTCATGCACCCACGTCAACGAAGGCGGATTCAGCTTCACCACCTCGCCGTCCGCCGGGTGATAACCCCACTCGCCGACCGCCGCCGGGCGGTTGTCGATCCGCGGCGCGCCGGCCGCCGCCACCGTCAGGCTTGCGGCGAGCCAGAAACCGCGTCCCCATAGCATCCAGCTCCAACGTGAGTTCACGGCCCAAGGATGCGACTCCGCCGGCCCGGCGGCCAGACGAATCGTCCGTCCGGGCCACCCCGCGCCCGCCGCGACACCTCCGCGTTGAACCGGTCCGTCAATCGGCTATGCTCGCCGCCGTGGTTGCGCTGATCGATTACGGCGCCGGCAACGTCCACAGTGTTTTCAAGGCGCTGCGGTTCGTGGGCGCGGACGTCCGGCGTGTGCAGGGTCCCGAAGAACTGGCTCCGGCTCGCGCCGCCGTGTTGCCGGGCGTGGGGGCGTTCGACGACTGCCTCAACGCCCTCCACCGCCAGCAGCTCGTCCCCGCCATCCGCGAGTTCATCGCCTCGGGCCGGCCGTTCCTCGGCATTTGCGTCGGGTACCAGGCGTTGTTCGAGGCGAGCGACGAGTTCCAAAGCCGCGCGCCGGGACTCGGGCTGTTCCGCGGCCGGGTCATCCGGTTCCCCGACCAGCCCGGATTGAAGGTCCCGCAAATCGGCTGGAACCGGCTCGAAATCGTCCGGCCCGACTGTCCCCTCTACGCCGGCATCCCGAACGGCAGCCACGTTTACTTCGTCCACAGCTACCATCCCGATCCGCAGGACGAATCCATCGTCGCGACGTGGACCGATTACGGCCGGCGATTTGCCTCCTCGGTCTGGCGCGACAACGTCTTCGCCACCCAGTTCCACCCGGAGAAAAGCCAGGAGGTCGGGCTGCGCATCCTCCGGAACTTCGTCGGACTGGCCTGATCCCGCAGGCCATCCGCAAAAAAAAGCGCGGAACCGCCGGCGGCTTTCCGGCCGCCACGGCGATCCCGCGCCGGCAACGCCGGACGGTCGGCGGTTTAGCGCACGACCCGCGCGTTGCCCTCGTAGATCGCCCAGATCTGCTTCTCGTCCGCGGGTTGGGCGTAATCGGTCTCCAAGGTCACCACCAGGGCGCCCGTGGCCCAGCCGAATTGGATCCACTTCCGCGGCTCCCAACCGCGCAGGATGCCGTACAGCAGCCCGCCCACGAAGCCGTCACCACCGCCGATCCGATCCAGCACCCCGATTTCCCGCGGTTCCTCGACGTGCCACTCGTCGCCCGCCAGCATGATCGCGCCCCACAAGTGCCGGTTCGCGCTGATCACCTCCCGCAGCGTCGTGGCGAACACCGCTGCGTTGCGGTAGGTCTCCCGCACCCGGCTGATCATCTCCTTGAAGCCGTCGATCTTTGCCGCCAGCCCCTTGCCGCCGACCTCCGGCCCCTCGAAACCGAGGCAGTATTGGAAGTCCTCTTCGTTGCCCACCAGGATGTCGGCCACCGACGCGATCTCACTGAAGATCCCGCGCAGTTCCTGCTCCCGGCCCTTCCAGAAGGAGGCCCGGTAGTTCAGGTCGAACGAAACCCGCGTGCCGTGCTTCTTGGCCGCGCGGGCCAGCTCCAGACAAAACCGGCTCGTCTCCGGCGACAACGCCCCGATCAACCCCGACAAATGGACGATCTGCACGCCCTCCCGGCCGAAGATCCGCTCCAGGTCGAAGTCCTTCACGTCCAGCGTGCGTCCCACCTCCCCGGCGCGATCGTTCCACACCCGGGGCGCCCGGCTGCCCAAGCCGCTGTCGGCGATGTTGATCTGGTGGCGGTAACCCCAGGGCCCGCCCTGCTCGACCTCCGGCCCCTCGTAGTCGAGGTGCCGGCTGGCCAAATTGTCCTTGATCATCCGGGCAATCGGACTCCCCTTCACGAACGCCGTCAGCACCTTGGCCTTCAGCCCCAGATACGATGCCACGCTGGCCACGTTGCTCTCCGCGCTCGTGACCTGCATCTTGAACGTGCTGCTGCAATGCACCGGCTGCCCGTTCTCCGGTGTGATTCGGATTCCCATGCTGGTCGGCACCAGCAGCGCGTACGCACAATCCTGCTTCAGTTCGATCTTCATCGTTCAACCCGTCGCTTCCGGTTCACCCGCCCGTCTCCTCCCGGCCATGCCGGTCCATCCTAGATGCCACCCCACCCGACGATCAATCTTCCTCTCGCCCCCACACCAACCGCCCTCGGCCGGCTCGATTCGCCTTGTCCGCTCCGGTCGCTCTCCGCACACTCATCGGACCAAGCGCCCCAACGTCCCACCCGACGCCGGGGGCGCACTGAGCGTTGTTGTGTCTGAATGTGAGCGTGCCTGAAATGAAGACTCGATGCGAACTGATCCCCGTCCTTGCCCTCACTGTCGCCTGCGCCCACGGCGCCCAACTCACCCGCCAGCAGTGTGAAAGCAACATTGCCCGGCAGGTCGAGCGCGTCGAGCAAGGGGCGGCCGCCGGCCCCTACCGGCCCGACTGGGATTCCCTGGCCATCCATCAAGCGGCCCCCGAATGGTTCCGGGACGCCAAGATCGGCATCTACTGGCATTGGGGGGTCTATTCGGTGCCCGCTTACGGCAATGAATGGTATCCCCGCCGCATGCACCTCAAGGACGGCAAGGAGGGACGCAAGTTCACCCGCGAGAAGAGCTATTACCAGCACCACGTCGAGACCTACGGCGAACCGGACAAGTTCGGCTACCACGACTTCATCCCCATGTTCAAG